>JAYVFW010000108.1:0-18093 GCA_043772715.1 Phormidesmis sp.
GGTCGCTGATTGCGTCGATGCCTGCCCGGTTGCCTGCATTCACGAAGGGCCGAGCAAAAACACCAAAGGCACCGATTGGTATTGGATCGACTTCTCCACCTGCATCGACTGTGGCATTTGTCTGCAAGTCTGCCCGGTTGAAGGGGCGATCGTGCCCGAAGAACGACCAGAATTGCAAAGCACTCCTCAATAATTCTTTGACTTGACTATGAACGACCCTGCCCCGCTTCTAGAAGTCGAAAATGTCTATGCTGGCTACATTAAAGACCTGAATATTTTGCAAGGGGTCAGCATCAAGGTCTATCCGGGTGAGTTAGTGGCGATTATTGGTCCGAACGGAGCCGGAAAATCGACGCTAGCAAAAGCGGTGTTTGGGTTGCTCACTCCCAATCAAGGCAAGATTAACTTTAAGGGCGAGAGCATTGCAGGGCTAAAATCTGACCAGATTGTGCGCCAAGGGATGTGCTATGTGCCGCAAATCTCCAATGTCTTTCCTTCTTTGACCGTCGAAGAAAATCTAGAAATGGGCGCGTTTGTTCGCGATGTCTCACTACAGCCGCTCAAAGATGAGATTTTTGCTAAATTTCCTCGTTTAGCAGATCGTCGCCGCCAACGAGCCGGAACGCTTTCTGGCGGTGAGCGACAAATGTTAGCAATGGGCAAGGCGCTGATGCTGCAACCCAGTTTGCTTTTATTGGACGAACCTTCAGCCGCCTTGTCTCCCATTCTCGTCAACAGCGTTTTTGAGCAGATCAAACAGATCAATCAAAGCGGAACGGCGATCGTGCTCGTTGAGCAGAATGCCCGCAAAGCGCTAGAAATGGCAGACCGAGGTTATGTGTTAGAAGCAGGGCGCGATCGATTTGAAGGTCGCGGGGCTGATTTGCTCAATAACCCCAAAGTTGGCGAACTGTATTTGGGAGCAGGAAAAGCGCATTAGAACAAGTCTGATAGCGTACCCAGAGGTTAGGTAGACGGACACGCTTATCGAGTGAGGGTTCGGAGCAGATGAGTGAACAGTTTTTTAGCGAAAGCTTCAGGGTCAAACGTTTGGTTCTGAACGATCAGTAAATCATAGAGCGACCAATTAATCGTACCAATAATGCTATTGATGGCAACTTGAACATCCAGCAGTGGTGGGGGTAGGAACACTCCCTGACTCATTCCTTGTTCAAGAATCGTCAGCAACAAATCGCGATAAGTCTGTCGCGTCTGTTTCAGATGTTCTGTGGCAGTCGAGTCACCGTAACCAATTTGCATAAAGAACAGTTTAATCAATCCCTGATGCTGATAGAAGTATTGCAGGGTCAGAAGCATCAGCATATGCAGAGCTTCTGTGGGATGCCAGCTAGGTTGAAGCGTTTGGGCGATCTGAGTGTGTAATTCGTTCAGATGCCGCACCATAATCGCTGTGAGAAGTTCTTGCTTATTTTTGAAGTGCCGATAAAACAACCCAACCGAAATGCCCGCCGCATCAGCGATCAGTTGCGGTTGTGCTTGATCGTAGCCCTCGCAAAGTAATTTCTCCCCAGCATCAAGCAGAGCAGACAGGCGACCCGCCACATCGTATCGAGGCTGTAAGGGCTTTGGTGATTTTCCCATTTGCAGAAGGTTATGTTAGTAAGAACGAGTGAATAATATTCACTCGTTCTTACTATTGCATTTGTAAAGGATCATGCTTATGCCTGAGCAGACTTTTATCGATACCCATGATCAGCCCTGGATTGACTTTACACAATTCCCAGGAACTCAGATTCTCCCCTTAGCAGAACCCGTGGCGCAGGGGTCAATTCATAGACTCAAACTCAAAGCAGGAACCACGATTCCCATTCATACCCATCCGTGTGATGAATACGTTTATGTGTTGGATGGACAGGTGCAAACGGGTCGAACTCAATGTGGAGCAGGAACGTTTTGGTTCACGCCTACCCTCGCACCACTTCTAAAATGCGTGAATAATAAAAGCGCGTGCTAGTCATCGCCGATCGTTGAATCTTGAAGCCACAGCTTTCAAGTGCCTGCACCACATCTGCCTCGCGGTGCTGATAAGCGCGAGTTGCCTTACTTGGACCGGGGAAAAACTCACCGATCTTCTTCAAAATCGTCAGCAAAAAAGTTTTGGGGGCAAAACTGAGAATCAGCCGATCGTCCGCCAAGCTAGACAAATTCTTAATCATCTCCATCGCCTGATCGCTGGGGTAGTGAATCAGCACATCCAAACAAATTACCGTGTGGTAGTTTCCGCTTAACGTCTCCAAGTCTTGAACTGAGAAACTTGGGTTGCTAGGAAGCCCGATCGCCACCGCTCTCTCCTGCGCTTCTCCCACCATCTTTTCAGAGATATCGCTTGCAGAAACGGTTGCCCCTGCTTGTGCTAGAGGAATGCTGAGGCTTCCCACACCGCACCCCGCGTCACAAATTGTTAGCTCAGAGAGATTGTCATCGGCTTTAAGCCAAGCCAACACGGTATCAACCGTTTGTTGATGCCCCGTGCGAATATCTAGCTGAACTGTGTTAACTTCACCATCGCCATAAATGCGCCGCCAGCGATCGAACCCCGTGGCATTAAAATAGTCCCGGACAACGGTTTTGTCATCGATTCCGTTCATAAAACCTGTTTGTGTCTGATTGTCTCAACAGGTTTATCGTAATCTGCGATCGCCCACTGATCAGCAGATGCACTCAAACTTATGGTTTGTTGGCAGGTCGGTTATCCAAAACCAATGTAGGAGTGTTGAGAGTTTTGTGAAATTCTCGTGTAGCTTGAACTACTCTGTGGGTTTGTCGGTTATCCTACGGGTAGGCAAAATCCCAAACCGATCTACCAGTTAAACTACCTTAACCGTGTTTAACTGCAAACTAGTGGCTCTGTGAGGTTACTTTTGCTTTGACAAGTCAATCTGAGTATCTTGGGGGCACCTGCAAAGTGTCCCTTTTTTATGAGAAGAAGCAAACCACTTTTCATTTTTGTGCTGCTCTAACCACAGTTTAAGCGAAGTCCTAAGTCGGTGTCGGCTAAGATAAGACAAAATTAAATCTGGCACACAAGAGATTTGATGAGCAAACGCTCACAATCTCTGCCAACTCAGCTCACCTGTAGTGGAATGTAAGTGCCATCGCAGCAAGTGAGCAGGCTGATTGAGATAGCTTTCTGATTGAGCGATCGCCCGTCTCGGTGCAGTGGTTGCCAGTGCGATCGCTTGCTCTACCCCACAGATGCCCCATTTCACCAGGTTTTGTGCCCCGACCAAAAGCGGTAAAGTCGTCCCTGCTAGCGTTTTGTCGAGCAACCGAGCGGTGCCATTCCGCACATTGATCTGCCGCGTATCCCAGGGATAGGTGCCATCAGGTAATCCCAGCGGTGACAAGGCATCGCTTACTAGAAAGATGCCGTGGAATTGACTTGCTTTCAGCACCAACTCCAGCATCAGGGGCGAAACGTGTTGACCATCGGCGATCAAACCACAGTAAACATTGGGATCAGCGATCGCCGCTCCTAATAGCCCTGGTTCTCGGTGGTGGAGGCTGGGCATGGCATTAAAAGCATGAGTCACCAGGGTGGCTCCTTGGGCAAAGGCTTGCTGTGTCTGAGTTGCAGTTGCCTGGGAGTGACCGAGACTGACGAGAATGCCGAGCGATCGCAGATAAGCGATCGCGGTTCCAGTCGGGTCGAGTTCGGGGGCGAGGGTGATGACTTTAACCACCGAGGCATAATCGCCGAGAACGCGCTTGATCTGCTCAACCCTCAGTGGCAGCAAATATTCGGCAAGGTGTGCGCCGCGCTTTTCAAAATTGAGAAACGGCCCTTCGAGGTGGACACCTAGGATTTGGGAAGCGTTTTGCGGGGTTAGAGTTGAGGGTAGGAACTGGGAAATCGTGGAGAGAGATCGCTGAATCTTCTCGATTGATGTGGTGACGATCGTGGGCAAAAATCCATCTACGCCCTGATTCCAAAGAAATTGGCAGATTGCCTCTAATTTGTCAGAATTTTCATCGCTCAAGTCTGGAAAGGCTAAACCCAAAGCGCCGTTAATTTGCAGGTCAATTCCGCCTAACGAAATCCAATCACCCGCCACGTCAAGAATGGGCAAGTCTGTTTGGAGTTGGGATTGCATGGGAGCAATTTCCTGAACGACACCCTTCTGGATGCAAATCTGCTGCAATCCCCTAAAACCAGGCACTTGAGCATTGAGAATCAACAAATTGTCATCCATGACCCGCTGGGAGAACTTACGCTTTCAATCCTCCCACGGCTAAAGTTTTAGTAGCGCTTTTAATCTTTGGGCAAAAGCAGGCTTGCCAAAAAGTTCTAAAACTCTCTGTCTGAGCCAGACTCCGTTCGATCGCGGGTCGTCACCCTTGAGAATTTCAATGCAAGCCGCCGCCACCGCACCTGGATCGCGATGCGGAACACGCCAGCCGAGTTCGCCATCTTGCAGAGGGTCAGCCGAGCCATCTGCATCGCCTGAGAGTACGGGCACTCCACACGCCATTGCTTCTAGATAGACGATTCCAAAGCCTTCTTGTGAGGGCATGACATAGGCATCGGCAAGGCGATAATGGCTAGCCAAATCTCTAGTTGAGACAAATCCAGCAAAGATGACGCGATCGCTGACTCCCAATTCTTCTGCAAGTCTCGCTAATCGCGTCCGGTCGTCCCCGCGTCCGATCACCAAATATTTGACTTGAGGGAAACTGTGAGCAATCTCAGCGAGTGCCCGAATGGTCACGTCTACACCTTTATAGGGGTCGCCCGACCAGAGTCTAGCAACCGTCATCAAGACTTTTGACTCGGCTAACTGATAGCGTTCTATTAAGTCCGAAGATTTGACACCGGGGGTGAAAGCGTCACCATCAACTGCACAGGGCAGAAAGTCTAAGCGATCGCGATCGAGGTGATTGGCAAGACAGGCACGATCGCCCGAATAATGGCTGATTGTCCAGACTCGATCGGCGTGTTGGAGAGCAGCTTGTTGAGCGGGCGGAAGAGCCTCCCAGACTTCTTTACCATAGGTCAGGACTGTGTAGGGAATTCTCAACGGGCTGCAAAGTGTTTGAATCAACGGTGCCAGGTTGATGTGCCCACAAAAGACTCGCTGAGGTCGATTTTTGAGCAGGTAAGTCAATAGTGTGATGGCGAAACGAATTCGTCCGATCGCGGCATTCTGAGTTTTGAGATAGTGAAACGTGATCGCACCCGACTCAAACGGATTGTCTACCGGCGTGCTATCTCTGAGCAAGAAAACATCTGCCTCGCTTCCCAAATCTGAGTAGGCTTGCAGAATATCTTTGACATAAGACTGAATGCCGCCTTCGCAAGAGAAGACTTCTAGAAACACAAAAATGGGCTTTTTGAGAGATTGCGAGACGAGGAATGAATTAGATAAACGATCGCTCATTTGGTTGCGCTGTAGACTCCAGTTCGGCGGCTTACCAATCATTCCTCATCCCTCATCCTCATTTCTTAACTCGCGCTTGCTTCAACATATCAATCAATGTGTGATGCGCGTCTTCAGCATCTTTCAGCTCATGGTCAAACGGAATCCGCAATGATACGGGTTCTTCGTTGACTTGGGCATTGAGATCCATTCCTTGAGCGTCGATCGCGACCATCTCTGCGGTGGCTGCTTCGTTCGCGTGTCCATAAGCGGTCGCATAAAGCAAAATGGCTTCGGGGTGGTCATCATTCATGTGTTTGCAGATGCGATCGCTGACTGCTTTAGAAAATACTTCACTGCTGGTTTCTGACATGGTTCATTTCTCTAATCCACTGTCAGAAATCATAGCAAGTGTAGATGCGCGACAGGTCGTGCCCCTGCGTCTATTCTGGATTTTGGCAAGCTTCAATCAAGCCTTCAAGTCCTTGCACAATCTGAATTTTTGTTTTGAGACGATCGGTAAGCTCCTCAACACGCATATCGTCTAAAAACCGCGTATCGTCGTGCTTGAGCATCAGAGAAGGCAACAGAATTCCGTCGCCTAAATCTTGCCCTTGCAGCGCTTGCAGAATATCCTGTCCCGTTAGAAGCCCTGTCACTGTGATCGTTTGTCCCCAATATTGACTATTGAGTGCCACCATTCGCACGGTGAGTCCTTGCACTTGGTTGAGACGTTGCAAAATGGGCTGAAAAGCTAACTCGACTGCGTTGCCGACTACCCAAGTGAAGGTACGATCGGGCGTAACTCTCTGAGGTAATCGCTTTGATGCCGTCTTAAACTGCTTGAGAAACTGTCGAATCGAGCCAACGCCATTGCCAATCTGAGGATAATCTTCATAGTGCGACTCAGGCGGCAAGTTTTGTCCTGCAATTAAAAACCATTCATCGGCTAACCAGGCAAACGTCGAGCCAAACTGCTGCTGAAACTGCTGCTGAAGACGTTGAACTTGGGCAATCACCTCTTGCGCCTTCTCGCGAGTCACCGCAATTAGCTCATCTTCATCGGGGCGAAAGCGCGTCAAGCCTACAGGCACGACTGCGATCGAAGCAACCGCCGGAATTTCGTGCTGCTGAAATGCTGCTAACTCTATAAGAGTGCGCGTTAGATGTTCACCATCATTGATGCCAGGGCAAAGCACGACTTGAGCATGAATTTGCAAATGGCGTTCTTGAAACCACTGCAACTGCTGCAAAATTTGCCCCGCACGCGGGTTTTTGAGCAAGCGGCTTCTCACCTCTGGCTCGGTCGCATGAATTGAAACAAACAGGGGAGAAAGTCGCATTTGCTCAATGCGCTGCCATTCTTTCGGAGGCAGATTAGTCAGGGTCAAATAGCTGCCATAGAGAAAGCTGAGTCGATAATCATCGTCTTTGTCATAGAGAGTTTCTCGCATTCCGGGTGGCTGCTGGTCGATAAAACAAAACGGACAGCGATTGGTGCATTGAATCAGCCCATCAAATAGAGCCGTTTCAAACTCTAGCCCTAGATTTTCGTCGTAGTCTTTCTCAATTTCAACCTGATGAGTCTTGCCTTTGGTGTCTAACACTTGCAGATCGAGCACTTCATCAGCACAGAGAAACTGATAGTCGATCAGATCACGCGGCGGTTGCCCGTTAATCGAGACTAAGCGATCGCCCGGTTCAAACCCAATTTCTGCGGCGATCGAGTCCGGCAAAACCGCCGTGATTAATGCTGGACGAATAGAAGACTCGCTCATAGTCAGGGAAACTTTAGATCTTTAATCATCAGATCTTCAGTCTACCAATGACTTTAATCAATCAACCGACTTCAAATTCCACTGCAAACTTTAGGGGACATCTTTGAACACACTATTGGAAATCGCCACCAACAGCGCCGCCCCAAACGCCAGCCGATACCACACAAAGATTAAGGTGTTTTTAGTTTGCAAATATTTCAATAACCAAGCGATCGACAGATAAGAAAAGATAAACGCCGACACAATGCCCACGAGCAGCGGAATCAGATCATCCACGTTGCCAAATGCTTTTCTAGATTGATAGAGTGTCGCGATCGTCAAAGTCGGAATGCCCAATAAGAAAGAAAATCTAGCCGCTGTCTGTCGCTCTAACCCTAAAAACAACGCGGCTGTTAGTGTCGAACCCGATCGCGATGCTCCCGGAAATAGCGCGATCATTTGCCCTAAACCTACGAGAATGCCGTCTTTAATCTCTAAAGCGTCGAACTCTCGTTTACGGGTGCCGATTTTTTCTGCCAATCCCAGCAAGAGCGCCATGACGATCGACATCACCGCAATCACAAACGGACTCTCTGGCAGCACATCTTTAAGCAGCAAGCCTCCTACTAGCGCCGGGATCGTGCCCACAGCAATGCCTACCAAAAGCTTCCACTCTTCTCGCTCCCATTCTTTCTGCTGAAATGCAGACAAACCGCCGATTAAAATTTGCTGAATGTCTTTCCAGAAATACATCACGACAGCAATCACACTGCCAAACTGAATCGCGTCAATAAAATACTTCTGCTGCGACCAGTGAAACACGTCTCGAAAAATTAGCAGGTGAGCCGTGCTGCTAATCGGCAGAAATTCGGTAATGCCTTGAACGATACCAAGCACGATCGCTTGAAAGATCCCGACCAACAGGTTGCCACTATTCGAGGCAGTCGGGTCAGCGATACCCAGCAAAGCTTGCCCAGAGTGCCAAATGCTGCCTCCCGAAGCGGCGGTTAACCAATCGAGGCTAAGTTGAAAACCTTCCATGCGTTCATTCCTTTGATTTGAGTGGGCGATCGTTGAGATTCTACGACTGTCTTCGCAGCGAGCACAGTGTATCCGAAACCTATGACTTCGCAGCGCAGATCCGATGACATTTTGGCGATCGACCTCATCACAGATTCCAAAATTCCGTTACGATAAAGTGAATGCCCAGGGGGGGGATATCTTCCAAGATTAATTTCGCCGAAGCGCAGCTAATCTCTCAGTCTCCCTGTGGTAATGTTAAGTAACGTAAACAAACTTAATTAATCTAATCGTTAAAACACTTTGATTTCTTATCCGCCCACTTCCAATGCCGTTCGCCCTGCTTCAACGACCCAAATAGCGCCTGTTGCATCGTTTCAAACGGCTTCTGCTGCTCAACGCTGGCTAGTGTTTGGCGGAGCTATTTTTCTAGTCTCGGTGCCCGTTTTTTTTGAAGCGCCTTTAGTGCGACTGTTTCCCTGGCTGAGTTTATTGGCAACCGTGGGCTGGGTGTGGTTGAGCATCACTCTTTCGTCTAAGCTTAAAACCCAAATTTTGGGAGAGCTACTCACGGGCTTTACCTGGACGTGGCTAGCGGGGTCGCTTTATTGGGGATGGTTGCGCTGGGAGCCAACCTTGCATTTGCCGATCGAAGCGATCGCCCTGCCGATCGCCCTATGGGGACTGACACGCGGTTGGTGCAAGATTGGTAACTTCTTTTATTTAGGGTCACTCTTTGGGACTGTTGTTACGGATGTCTATTTTTATTTAGTTGACCTGATCCCCTATTGGCGGCAGGTCATGGTTAGCGAACCCGATATGGCTCAGGCAATTCTTCACCAAGCGGTTGCTCAAGTGCAGACACCGTGGGGGCTTGCTTGGGTCGCTGTCTTAGCAACTTTGCTGCTTAGTGTTGGCATTATTTCTTTTCGGTCTCAAAAGTTGCACTGGTTAGCGTTTAGTGGAGCAGTTTTGAGTACAATTCTGGTAGACAGTTTGTTTTGGCTTGCCGCGTCACTAGCGTGAAAGTCGATTGAGTCAGGCTGACTAAAATGCTTGGAAAATAAGTTCTTGCTGGTGGGAATTTGATGTCGGTTGCTTAAAGATGTTTAAGTGATCGACTTCCAATCTTTTGACGCTGGCACTTTTTAGTCGTGTCATAGGGCATCATAGGAAAGGATTTATTCGCTTCTCAACCTGTGGTGACTTTGCAACCCACTCCACACCTCGTATTAAGAACAGATTCAGGAAGTCGCCGATTCCCCTTAACGGGCGGCAGTTGCTGGACGGTCGGACGCAGTGAAGATAACAATGTCGTTCTCTCCGATCGGTGGATTTCACGCAACCATGCGATGTTGCAGTCGATGGAGAACGGCGAATTTTACCTGATCGATTTGGGCAGTCGCAACGGCTCCTTTATCAATGGTCGGCGCGTCAGCATTCCGGTCACGTTGCAAAACGGCGATCGGCTCACGTTTGGGCAAACAGAGATTGAGTTCTATTGCCCCGTTCATCAGCCGATCGAGGGTGCGATCGGCATGGATTCTAAAGAATTTACGGCAACTGCAACGCTTCACATTCGTCGGTTAATCTCGGTTCTAGTCGTCGATATTCGAGACTTTACCGGGTTAACGCGGCAGTTAGACGAAAAGATACTCTCAGAAGTAATTGGCACCTGGTTTCGATGCGCGGGAGATATTATTCGTGAATATGGAAGCTGGGTCGATAAATATATCGGCGATGCGGTGATGTCAGTCTGGACTCATGGGCCACAAGGGGTCAATCGCGACGAAATGCTGCGAATCTTCCAGGCGGTCAACGCGCTTCACACCATGACCAGCAGTCTCTATAATCAGTATCCGCTACCGTTTCCGCTCAAAATCGGGGCTGGGATCAATACAGGCTATGCCATGGTAGGCAACACGGGCAGCGGCGATCGACCCGACTATACTGCCCTAGGTGACACCGTGAATGCGGCGTTTAGGCTAGAGTCTGCTACCAAGCAGATCGGTCTAGACATTGCCTTGGGTGAAACCACTTATCACCATTTGTCTACTCTGGTGGCTGACTCTGACTTTTTTGAGCAATACACCGTCCATCTCAAAGGCTACGACGTGCCTACTCTGACCCATGCTTGCTCGTTTGGAGATCTCGATACCTTCTTGCGGACAAAAGTTAGCAGTAGCGGTTGAGATTTCGGGTTTTGATCTGAATCCCTGACTGCTAACTCTTCAAGTTAATGAGAAGTTTGTATCACTGAGATGATAGGCTCTAATAAAAGCTGTGTAGAGAGTCTGCCCGATACGAAGGGGAGGAAAATTCACCATGAAACGTTTAGTTCGCCTTGTCGCCACCTTGAGCTTGATTATTAGCTGTTTAGGTTGGTTAGGGTCGTCTCAAACTGCCTTAGCCACTAATCTGAATGATTTCGGTTCCGCTTTCCGCCCGTCTGTTTTGTTGGCAGCAGAGGCGGCTGAACCGCTTCGGAATGCCGTAGAAGATAAGATGGCAACAGAATTTGGTAAGAAGATTGACTTGAATAACACTAACTTGCGGGCTTTTCGGCAGTTTCCGGGAATGTACCCAACCTTGGCAAGCATCATCTTCAAAAATTCTCCTTATGAAAAGGTTGAAGATGTTTTAGACATTCCTGGTTTAACGGAGCAACAGAAAGAGACGCTTCAGTCAAACCTCAAAAACTTTGTCACCAGCGAAGTTTCTAAAGAACTGACCGAAGGCAACGATCGCATCAACAACGGCATCTATCGTTAGAGTAAGCCACTTCAAAAAATTCTGTTTGACCTGCATTGTGCTTATCGCTCCCTGTACCCTAGGTTTACCTAAGATCTTTTCTCTGGTTTAACTGAGTTGCAGGGAGCATTTTTATCGTTAGTCCACTATGTCAGATTTCAGCTTAGACGTGTCTGAACGTCTCAATGTCCCGGTTCGATTTGATGTGGTTGTGGTCGGTGCGGGTGCCGCAGGACTGTATACAGCGCTTTGTCTGCCTGCTCATCTTCAGGTTGGGTTGATCACAAAAGATGCGCTGTCTCGATCGGCTAGCGATTGGGCACAAGGGGGAATTGCTGCCGTGATTGACCCTCACGACTCGACGGCGCTGCATCTCGAAGACACTCTCAAAGCTGGAGCCGGACTGTGTGACTATGATGCGGTAAAATTTTTGGTCGAGAATGCGGCAACGTGCATTCACAATTTAGTTGAGATGGGGGTTGCCTTCGATCGCCAGGGTTCTAATCTTGCCCTGACTTTAGAAGCGGCTCACTCGCGTCGGCGCGTGCTTCATGCGGCTGATACGACGGGTCGCGCTGTCGTCACTACGTTAATAGAACAGGTTCTCAGCCGGAAAAACATTCAGATCATCTCCCAAGCTTTTGTGCTGGATCTGTGGCTAGACGCGCCGCACCAGCGTTGTCAGGGAGTGAGCTTGATTAATCAAGGGCGGGTTGAGTGGATTCGGGCGGGAGCCGTGATCTTGGCAACGGGCGGCGGCGGACAGGTCTTTGCTCAAACGACCAATCCAGCCGTTAGCACGGGGGATGGAGTGGCGATCGCCCATCGTGCCGGAGCCAGATTGCGCGATTTAGAATTTGTGCAATTTCACCCGACGGCGTTAACCAGAGCAGGTGCACCACGATTTTTGATTAGCGAAGCGGTGCGGGGCGAAGGCGCACATCTGGTCGATCGGCACGGGCATCGCTTTGCTTTTGATTATCACCCTGCCGGAGAGCTTGCACCGAGAGATATAGTCAGTCGAGCCATCTTCAATCATTTGCAAAAAACAGAGGCAGATCCGGCAAGCGCAAACGTTTGGCTAGATTTGCGCCCCATTGCTGCGAGAACCATTCGGCATCGATTTCCTAACATCATTCAGGTCTGTCAGCATTGGGGAATTGATGTCTTTCAAGAACCGATCCCGGTTGCCCCGGCTGCTCACTATTGGATGGGAGGTATCGAGGCAGATCTGATCAATCAGACGGCTATTCCGGGATTATATGCAGTGGGTGAAACTGCTAGCACGGGGGTTCACGGTGCCAATCGACTCGCTAGCAATTCTTTATTAGAATGTTTGGTTTTTGGAGCGCAACTGACTCATCTAACGATCGATAGCGCTCAGAAAACAGACGAAGAATTCACTAATCTAACCAATTTCCACACGCTAGACTCCTCTGAGCTAGACAAAATTCAGGCACTTCGCGCAGAGCTACCCAAACTCATCTGGCAGAGTGCAGGAATTTGCCGGGAGCAAAAAACGTTAGAGACTGCGATCGCTCAGGTTAAAGTCTGGCATCAAGAATTTGCTCAACTCTCGCTTAGTCAATCTCTCCTCGCCCTCAAGCCTCTTCAGACGATGCAATTTGCTGCTGATGCAGACTCTCACTTAAAGGACTGGGGAGAACTGCATAACTTAATAGACGTGGCTGATCTGATTCTCAAAAGTTCCTTGTTTAGAACCGAAAGCCGAGGCGGGCATTATCGGTCGGACTATCCTCAACCTACTTCTGATTGGCAAGTTCACACTCAAGTCCAAGGCGATCGCTGGGACACAACACCTGTCAGGGGTGAACCCGACCTTTGACTTACAGATATTTTTGAACGACGCTCCAGCCCGTCAGCGAAACGAGTACGAACGCGACACACAGCAAGACGTTTACGGCAATGTGTAGAGGACGCGCCCAAGGACGATCGGGACTGATCTGCACTGCGCTCCAGGCTGAAAGCATGACTAATTCCACCACCCCAATTCCGATCGGTAAGTGGGTTGAATGCGCCAAGCTGCCGTAGTGTCCTAAAGTGCCGACGATGCCGATCGCTAAAAGCAGCAGCACCAGCAGCGCCATGACGACACCGCTCCAGAAGTGCAGAGGACGTAGCCAAACAGGACGCGACTCAGTTTGAGTTCGTCCTGCAAACATTCCAATTCCAGTTACGGTTTGCAGCAAGTAGGCTGCGATCGCAAATCCCATTGACCAGGCAGCGATTTTCCACAGCCATATAAAAGAAGGCAAATCCAAGGTTTTTAGTCTCGCACGTTACACTCTCTATCTTCCACAAAAAACGCGGCGACTGGGTAGGCCACCGCATTTTTTCTTTTATACCACTCTTGAGTAGAGCGATCGGCAGAGTCATATCAGTTTAGGAACCAAAAATCTTTTCTTAAAGGGTTCTCTAAGCTCGTGAGTGGATCTTGGCTGAAAATCGAGTTATCAATCTACAGAAGTTAGGACTGGAACTGATCGCGGCTCTATCACTTGAGACTCGCTTTCAGTGATTGTGCCTTCGTTTCTTCGCTCTAACTCCTGTTCTTGAATGGGTATTGTCATTTTAGGTTCTTCTGAAACACAGAGACTAGAACAGGCGATCGTATCGGATAGAATCGCACTGGCCATCATGCCTGTATGAATCTCTAGATGGGCATCAGAGCAAGTCTCGAAAAGTAAGCGCTGACCCGGAAAGACCACACGCTCAAAATACCAGTTAGGGATATTGGTAATCCGAGCAATCTGAATCTGATTAGTGGCGTTGACATAGCAGCAAAGCAGGCGATCGCAGTTATCAGATGGGATGGGATCGAAGACTTGAGCCATAAGTCTATTGAGGTACTCCAACCTTAAAGATGGTTATTAACTTGAACCCTAACACCCTGCGATCCCGTCAACTGTAAACCCGATTACCAACTGCCTCTCTCATAGAGAATTCTTTCTTAAACTAGAGCAATGTTAAGAATTCTCTCTCAATGATTACTCAGGATCGTGAATTAAATAACTCCGGTCATTGCAAGGTTGTTTCGCCCTCACCCCTCTCCCAATCTGGGAGAGGGAGCAAGAGTCCGGTTCCCCTTCTCCCAATCTGGGAGAAGGGGTTAGGCGAGGGCTTCGCCCCACTTCGTGAGGAGGGCGAAGATCCCGGCATTAATAAATCCATGATCCTCAGAGGAAAACTGGATTGAGGTCAGTCTGCTATTTTGCTTGTCCAAAGTCGCTAGAACTGCCGCTCAGACCATGCAGAACTCTGAGGTCAGTGGTATCGTAAAGTTATATGAAAAAAGTTTTCAGAATCCTCATACGTATTGGGCTAAAGTCCTGATTTTGGGGAGAGGAAATAGCGTTATCGGCACTCTTAAATTAGAAGTTGAAAGGTCAGGATCACACGCTTCTCATATTGGCTTTATCTAAATCGCTCCGTTCACCTAAAACTCCACTTTTGAATAGACTTACTGCAATGGAAAATCGGATTCTCTACGTTCGCCTTCCCTGTAACCCCATCTTTCCAATCGGTGTGGTTTATCTTGCTGACCATGTTCACAAGCAGTTTCCCGATGTTGAGCAGAAAATTCTAGACCTGGGCACGGTTCCCCCGCTCGATTTCAACGCGACTTTAGATGACTGTGTTGACGAATTTAAGCCAACATTGCTGGTGTTCTCGTGGCGAGACATCCAAATTTATGCCCCTGTTGATGGGCGAGGCGGAAATCCTCTACAGCATACGTTTGAGTTCTTTTATTCCTTAAATCCTCTAGTCAAGGCAAGGGGCGCGGTGGGTTTACTGCGAATCGCTTCTGGCTATTATGGTGAGCTTTGGCGGAATATTGGCTTGATCAAACGAGGAGTCAGTCGAGCTAAACAATACAATCCGGCTGCCCGTGTTGTCGTGGGCGGGGGTGCCGTTAGCGTGTTTTATGAGCAGATCGGCAAGAGCTTGCCAAAAGGTTCGATTATCTCAGTGGGCGAGGGCGAATCGCTGTTAGAGAAGATGCTCCGGGGTCAAAATTTTGAAGACGAGCGATGCTACATTGTGGGCGAAACTAGGCCGCGCGATCGCTTAGTTCACGAAATTCCAGCCAACATTGAAAAGACTGCCTGCAACTACGATTACATTCAGACTATCTGGCGTGAGTTTGAATACTATTTTCAAGCCCAAGATTTTTATGTGGGTGTTCAAACCAAGCGAGGCTGTCCCCACAACTGCTGCTACTGCATCTACACAGTGATTGAAGGGAAGCAGGTAAGAATTAACCCGGCTCATGAAGTTGTGGCTGAGATGCGGCAACTCTACGATCGCGGCATCCGCAATTTTTGGTTCACCGATGCTCAACTCATCCCGGCTCGTAAATATATGGATGACGTGATCGAGCTACTTCAAAAAGTGCTTGACGCGGGCATGAAAGATATTCATTGGGCAGCTTATATTCGGGCAGATAATCTCACGCCCGAACTGTGCGATTTGATGGTAAAAACAGGGATGAACTACTTTGAGATCGGTATCACGAGCGGTTCACAAGAGTTAGTTCGCAAAATGCGGATGGGCTACAACCTGAGAACTGTTTTAGAGAACTGCCGAGACTTGAAAACTGCCGGGTTTAATGCTCTGGTTTCGGTCAACTATTCGTTTAACGTGATTGATGAGCGTCCCGATACGATTCGTCAAACGATCGCTTATCACCGAGAATTAGAGAAAATCTTTGGTGCAGACAAAGTAGAGCCTGCTATCTTCTTTATCGGGCTGCAACCCCACACCCACTTAGAAGAGTATGCCTTTAAAAACAACATTCTCAAACCAGGATATGACCCGATGAACATCACGCCTTGGTCGATCCGCAAGCTTTTTTGGAACCCTGAACCCCTTGGTTCGTTCTTCGGCGAGGTCTGTCTTCAAGCGTGGAAGCGAAACCCCAATGACTTTGGGCGCGAAGTGATGAATATTCTAGAAGCGAGATTAGGACGAGCAGAGTTAGAAGAAGCGCTCTCTGCCCCGATCGAACCTAAACAGCAAGCGTTGGCAGGTGTTGGAGTAGGAAAGTAATGTTAGAAGGTTCGATTTTGCACGAGTTGGGCGTTGCTCATCAGGGCGGAGACGCTGGAAAACGTCCTCTCAACTTTGGGGTTTACTACAAAAATACGCTGGTTTCTCTGTGCCATGCGCTAGAAGACTGCATCCTCACTTGCAGCAGTGTTCCGCTCGTCGTGACGGCTTTTCAGAGAGGCAAATGGTATTTAGCAGAAGCCGATCGCTACTCAGAGCTAGCAGAGCACTCTAGGCAAATTGTGCTGATGGCATCTCCCGATGCAGGCTTTGCAGAGCATCCGACGAGCCAGCGCTCAAATGTTTCTCTCGTCGAGCTTGATCCGACCGACCCGGTTGCTCAAGAATGGCACCTAATGATTTTGGCTCCGACCTATACGGCAATGGTGCTGTGTCAAGAGCTTTCGGTTGCTGATTATGGAGCAAACGGAGTTCCTACGGAAGATTTAGAGCGCAAGTTCTACGGGTTTTGGACGTTTGAACCAAGATTAGTTCGAGAAACGGTGGATATCGCGATCGCTCACATCGGGCGCTACGATCCCGAACTGCAAAAGCAGCTGATGGCTAGAGTCGAAGACATTGCGACTGAAGCTGAGACTGCCGATCGCGATGACATCTACACAGCCGTTTCGCGCGTGATGGAATATTTGCAAACGGGTCAAGCTGATCTGAGTCAGCAGCCAGAATACGCGTCTGCCTCACATCGTCACGAAGCGCTTGACAACAACTTGGTTTCTAACGAGTTACAGGCGTTTTTGCGGTTGGCACAACTCATCGATCAAACCGATATCAGCAACCCTATGGCGGCCGCCGAAGTTGCCACTTTGTCAGAAGCGATGGCTCAGTTGCTTGATCTTCCTAGCTGGCAATTAAATCGCCTCCGTCTTGCCAGCTTGCTGCACCGACTCGCCTGCTTGCAGCGATCGGATAGCGTTCTTGGTGTCAGTAGCTTTACCCGTTATTCAGAAGATGAGGCTGACGCAGCGCCTAGCTGCCCGATCGTGCCAGGCGCGCAAATTCTGCGTACGATGCAGCGACTTAAAGCGATCGCGACTATCATCACTCACCAGTCTGAGCGCTGGGACGGTCGCGGACAGCCCGCCGGACTCGCAGGAGACGATATTCCTCTAGAGTCCCGAATTCTGGGATTGGTGGTTGAGTTTCAGCAACATCTAGCTGACTTGCGAAATGTGAATGCTGAACCCGATTCTGAGGGATATTTCATGAAGGCTCTAGAGGCGTGTCAAGTTGAACCGGGCGATCGGTTTGACCCTAAACTTGTAGATGCCCTCGCGCTATTAGCGGCTGGAATGCAGCAAGGGTTGGGCCTGTCGATTAGTTTTCCCAAGATCGCGGCTGGTATGTGGCTCCTCGATTCTCACTCAGATGAAGATCTCCTGAACTTAATTGAGCCGTCTCAGCAGGTCACTAATATGGTCACAAAGCAGGTTTAGCGTTATGGATCTTCAAGCGGTTCGATCAAACAAAGCCAAATATTTACCCGGTGCCGACCTTCAGGATGAAGACCTTTCTCACGCAGATCTGAGTGGGGTCAATTTAACTGGGGCTAGACTTGCAGGAGCTGATCTAACAGGCGCTAAACTCTCTGGAGCCTCTTTAGACGGAGCCAATTTGATCGGGAGCCAACTGGTCGGGGCTGACCTCCGAGCCAATTTGACAGGTGCCAATCTCATGCAAGCTGACTTGACCGAAGCAGATTTGCGCGGCAGCAATCTGAGAGGTGCTAATCTGATGCGCGCACGGCTAACTCGCGCTGCCCTCACCGGGGCTTTTCTCAGCGGTGCCAACTTAATGGGTGTTAGCTTTCAAGGGGTCGATCTGCGGGGAGCAGATTTGCGAGGGGCAAACCTGAGCGGCGCAAATCTTCACGGTGCTAATTTGAGTCAGGCGGACTTACAAGGCGCACTTCTGACAGAAGCCAACTTAGAAGAAGCTGATCTGCAAGGCGCAAATTTAGCAGGCGCAAATTTAGCAGGCGCAAATCTGTTGTGTGCAGATCTACAAAATGCCAACTTAGACGGTGTAAATCTTGCCGGAACATGTCTCATCGGAACTCACCTAGATGAGCCAGCTAAGTCTTCAGAGCTGTAGAGCGA
>JAYVFW010000109.1:0-18085 GCA_043772715.1 Phormidesmis sp.
AATTTTGGGGGACTTTAAGATTCTGGTTCCCCTCAAACTTGGGGGGCTAGGGGGGCAATTCATATTTGCATTCAGCAACGCCGGATTTTGAACTCTTGAGTAGACTGTTAAACTGCGAATTCCTCAAAGGTCGCATCGCCGTAGGTCATGGTGCGATCGACCGCCGAAAAAATCTTGTTATTCGTGCGATCGCTCTTCAAACAACGGCAAACTAAGTCAGCAACATCGGCACGATGAATGGTGCCCGCGATTTTAGGATCTTCAGTCAGAACGCCATTTCCGGTCGCGGGTTCAGATTTCAAACCGCCCGGACGAATGATCGTGTAGGTTAAACCACTAGCAATCAAATGCTGTTCGGCTTTTTCTTTTTCTGCTAACACCTCTTTTAAGGCTGCAAATGCTTGCGGCGGCAGGGCGGCGACACTTTCACCACTGCCGATCGAGGTGACTAGAATGAATCGCTTCACTCCCGCTTTGACGGCAGCATCAATCAAGTTTTTGTTGCCTGTGTAGTCGGAGCGTTCTCCGTCTTGGGGTTTGCCTCCGATCGTGCTGATCACGAGGTCGATCGGGCTTCCTGCCATTGCTTGCTCAATTTGTTCGGGATTGAGGGCATCTCCGATCGCCGTTTCAACACCCATTGTCTGCAATTCAGTCGCGATCGTTTCTGATCTCAAGAACGCTTTGACTGATTTGTCTTGGGCAAGCAACTCCTTGAGAATTTCTCGCCCGACTCCCTGACTCGCCCCGGCTAAAAAAACGTGATTTGACATCGTTACCTCAACTGCAACACTGCAACTTACAAATTCAGATTTAGACAATTAGTTTTAGGGTTTGCTCAACGATCGTGCTATCTCCCCGCCCTCAAAATCAGTTCAGCCGTCAATTGCAGATCTGGGAAGGTGGGCGAGTCAACTCGCTTACTACCCCGAAACTCATGAAGTTGATAAGCGCCATCTCTGAGAGTCAGCACGGCTACTACTGCTCTGTCTGGGTCAATCCGCCAAAATTCAGGAATGCCTCGCCCTGCATACTCCTTTGGTTTCTCTATATAGTCGCGGTCATAGTTTTCGCTGCCTGGTTTTCTGGGTGAAACGACTTCGATCACCAGCGTTGGAACTGGCATATCTAAACCAAGCAACGCCTGTTTTTGGGTCAAGATCGCGGCGGCTGATGCTTCAGAGTGAACGGTTAGATCAGGTTCTCGCGCCGTTGCCTTAGCAGAGATGACCGCGATTTGCTGCTTGTCTCCTACTCGCTCGATCGAGATTCCCATCTGAATGAAGTACACCAGCAGAAATCTTGCAATCATTGCATTGAGAGGGTTCTCTGGAGCCATTTCAACTAATTCTCCATCAACCAACTCATAACGCCGATCGCTGCCGTCGTCGTAGTTCAAATATTCCTCAAACGTTCTAAATCGTGGTTTTGCTTGCGTCATGGCATATCTTCCCTACTTTGCCCTTTAACGGGGCTAAGTGCCAACCTAAAACTTTGAATCTCTCTACTCATTAAAGTTTAGCGAATATTGGTTAGCAACTCTGTAAGATCACTTATTCTTGATTGATAGCGAATTTAGATCGGAAATCAAACCTGGTTTAGGTAGAGAAAGCCGTCTACTAAAGTTGACAGTCTCTGATTAGATTGAAGTAGACCGATCTTGTCTTTGAGTTTATAGGAGTTTGCTGTGAACCAGAACAGCCTCAACAATCTTCAATTAAGTATTACTGGATTCGGACGCATTTTAACCATTATTGGGTTTGCGTGGTTGCTTGCAGCATTGGGGCTGGGCTGGTTGGTGAAGTCATTCTTTGTGCTGCTGGCACTATTGCTGCTTGCGCCAGTGGTTGCGTTTTTGGGCTTTCGCTGGTGGCTTCAGAAAAATGTTGTACAGGATGCTTGCCCAGTTTGTCGCTATGAGTTTACGGGTTTTAATGGGGCAGAGATTCAATGCCCTAACTGCGGAGAAGCCGTGCAGGTTGAGCAAGGACGCTTTAAGCGGTTGACTCCTGCTGGCACGATCGATGTCGATGCTGTCGAAGTTTCGGCAACGACGATCGATGACGGCTAAAGGCAAGTCTTGAATAAAAAAAGGTAGACATCATTGGCTACCTCTTTATGTATGTCCAAACTTTTATAGACGCTAATCTTCTTCGTCTTCTAAGTGGGCAACGACGATCGCGCAAAAGCCAAAAGCCAATATGATCGGCATGGGTGACTCGAAGAAGTAGCCCGAAGCGGCGGCAACGATCGTGCTGACAACGGCAGATAGGCTCCATAACCGTTCGCTGGTGGTAAGCCCCCTCTCAGCTTTGATGGCTCTCAACACTTTTGTCGGAATGGGCACAGCCATGACTGCGTTAGGAGGAAACGCCCAATAGCTCGATCGCTCTTTAAACCAATCTGTCCAGCCGTTTTCTTGGCACCAGTCAGAAATCCATTGTTCACAATAATGATTCATATCTAAAGTGAACTATCACCATCTCATTCAACGACAGTAACAAAGCTGGTTCTGTAATGACCGTCAAAGACAATAAAGTTTACTCGCTCAAGTGCTTGTGTAATCTTTTGTAACTTGCTGTTTCACTACTTTATAAATACTTCTAGCAGCCATAACAGCAGAGCTTACGGCAATGAAATCCTAAAAAGTTTGTTTGATTAATAAAAAAACCCGCAGATTTTATAGAACCATGGGTTTAGAAGAAGCTTTATTAGTGAGATACTGCCATGACGATCGATCGATTCTCAGCCAAGTTTTCCAGAAGAACTTTTTTATCTGTCGGAACGGGCGCGATCGCTGCTGGATTAACGACTAATTTGCTGATTCCCAGTCAGTCCCTGGCTGCCACGCTAACTGAAAACTCGGCAACAATCTCCGCAGAGCAAGCGCTCAAGCTATTAATCGCAGGCAATCAACGCTATGTATTGCAAAAGTTGTCTTACCCACACGCCGATAAAAAACGCCTGTTAGAAGTAGCAAACGGACAAACTCCCTTTGCCATTATTTTGAGTTGTGCTGACTCGCGCGTGCCTCCCGAACTGGTGTTTGATCAGGGGCTGGGCGATCTATTTGTAGTTCGAGTCGCTGGAAATATTTTAGGTGACGCTGTTTTAGGTAGCATTGAGTATGCGGCTCAAAACTTAAATGTTCCGCTCGTGATGGTGTTGGGGCATGAGCGGTGCGGCGCAGTTACAGCAGCCGTAAAGGGCGGAAAAGTGGCTGCTCACATTGACTCATTGGTGAAAGCCATTCAACCCGCCGTGGAACAGGCTAAGGGCAAGTCGGGCGACCTGTTAGACAATGCAGTTCGAGCCAATGTGCAAATGGTTGTAGAACAAATGAGTGTGTCTGAGCCTTTGGCTGATTTAGTAAAAAGCCAGAAACTTCAGATAGTCGGCGGACGCTATGACCTCGATACGGGCACTGTCGAAATCATTGCTTAAAATCACTGAGACTGTCTGGGTGGGTCATCTACCGGGAGAAATTCTAGACGATAGCGATAAAGGGCAACCGGGGTTTCTCCTGCCTTAAAATAGTTGGGGTCTTGCGGAGAGAGATAAACCGCTGTGATCTGATTTGCCTCGATCTCAGACCCTCGCTGATAAGCCGTTGTCGTTTCGACCTGGTTGAGATAAGGCTGAGACGTGCCCCGAAAGACTTGCTGAAAGATTTCTGTGGTGATGAACTGGTCAGCAGAAGGGGTTTCGACGGCTCTGGCGTTGACGATCGAAACAAGCTGACGATCGCCTCGCAGCAAAGTGATCTGCCGATTAGGAGAACTCGGATCGACTTTGACCGCGAGAACTGCCCGATCTCCCAGATAAGCTTTGGCTAAATTCAAGCCATTGAAAGCACGATCGGCAACGACTTCTGTCTGATCTGACTTGGATTGCAGCGATTTTAAGATACTCGCGATCGCAGTCTTAACCGATTTCTGCCGCACAAATCGCACATCGAACTCGATCTGCTGATTGAGATAGTCACGATTGCTCTCAAATCCGGGCGTTGTCAGATCGGGTGCAAGGGGTGCGACTAAATCAACCAGCGTACTCTTGACGTGCCAGGTTCCGGCTAGCCACGCGGGATAAGGCAAGTCTCCCTGGGCGGTTTGCACCGTGGGCTTGCTCTGCCAGTCAGGAAAGGCGGCGACCCGTTCTGCCAGGGTTTCTGCTTGAGCGGGAGCGCTCCAAAACAGCCAAGTTATCGAGAGCAGTAGGGAACAGATAAAATTCATTGTTCTAAACCACTGCTGCGGCTTTTAACTCAAAAATTCTCTCAATCACATCGGCGACGACTTTATCGGGTGTAGATGCGCCAGACGTGATGCCAACCACAATTTCGCCGTCAGGAAGCCAGTTTTTGGCGATTTCTAACTCGTGGTTAAGCGGCTTGTGCTCAATGCCGCTCTCACTAATTCGTTCGGCGCTGTCGATGTGATAAGAGGGAATCTGACGATCGACCGCAATCTCTTGCAAGTGCGTCGTGTTAGACGAGTTATAGCCACCGATCACGACCATCAGATCGAGTTTCTCGTCCACTAGCTCGAACATGGCATCTTGCCGTTCTTGTGTAGCATCGCAGATCGTGTTGAAGCTGAGGAAATGCTGATTGAGCTGATCAGGACCGTATTTTCGCATCATCGTGTGTTCAAATAGTTTGCCGATCTGCTCGGTTTCGCCTTTGAGCATGGTGGTTTGATTGGCGATTCCGACGCGCTCTAAGTCACGATCGGGGTCAAAACCTACCGAGATTGATCGCTGGAACTTAGTCAAAAATTTGTCGCGATCGCCGCCGTTGAGAATGTAGTTTGCCACATATTCGGCTTCTGCCAGGTTCAAAACGATCAGGTAAATTCCGGCAAACGAACTGGTAGCGACCGTTTCTTCGTGGTTATATTTGCCGTGAATCATCGAAGTGTGAGCGACTTTCTTGTGTTTCTCGACGGTGTTCCAGACCTTAGACACCCACGGGCAGGTGGTATCGACAATTTTGCAGCCGCGATCGTTGAGAATCTGCATTTCCTGAACGCTGGCACCAAACGCAGGCAAAATCACCACGTCGCCTATTCCGACTCCAGAGAAGTCTTTTTCGCCGTCAATCAACGCGATGAAATGCACGTTCATTTCTCGTAACCGCTGATTGACTGAGGGGTTGTGAATAATCTCATTGGTGATCCAAATCCGCTCGGTGGGGAAGTGTTGACGGGTTTCATACGCCATGGCGACCGCACGCTCAACGCCCCAGCAAAACCCAAACGCCTCCGCTAAACGAATCGTGACATCGCCTCGCGTCAGCGTGTATTGACGATCGCGGATCTGCTGAATCAAATCGCTTTGATATTCAGACTCCATGACTCCTGCAACCTCAGTCTCGTGACCAAACCCTTTGCGGTGATAGTTTTCAGAACTGTTGAGCGATCGCTTAAACGCTTTGGTATCCATCCGGTCTTTTCCCTTCAGTGGCGCTATTTGTCTCTACTCGTGATCATAAAGCGGTTGGGTAACAGAGGGTAAAATCAAGGGCAAAGAATGAAGTCTTTCTGATAGCAATCTCAATTTCTATTTCATTAAAGATTTCAAGCTTAGGAGACAATTAAACGGGTCAGCGTTCGTTCATAATCTTAGAGATTGAAGCTAAGATTCTTCAACGATGTTGCAAATTCGATGAATCAACCACCAGAGACACCCAATCACCAATCTTTTTGGAGCCAAATTAGCACGAATGCGCTCGTTCGCTTTCTGCTTTTCTTTGCGTCAGGCTGGGCGCTTGTCGAACTTTTTCGATATTTTGAGTATGTTATTTTTGTGTTTACGTCTGCGGCAACTTTAGCGTTGGTTCTCAGCTATCCAGTCCATTATTTAGAGCGATTTCTGCGGCGAAGTGCGGCGCTCGGTGTTGTAGTTGTGTTGAGCCTGATCACGATCGTAGTTCTTTTAATTGGAATTGGGTTAACCATCACTACTCAGCTTCAACAGTTAGCCACTGCTCTCTTACAAGTTCTCAATAGTTCAAACAATCCGCTTGAACGGCTGCAAAGTGGACTGGCAGAGCGAAACATTCCCCTGAATTTAGAAGCGATCGAAGCTCAAATTCGCAACGCATTTGTGTTGGGGTTAAACTGGATAGTTAGTTCTTTACCTGCTCTTTTAGAAAATTACGTTACTTTTATTATCATTTTAGTGATTGCCTTCTTTATGCTGGCTGATGGCAAAAAGATTTGGCAACTGGTGCTGAAAATGATTCCCGCTTCGCACCGCAGCCGTTTTGCGATCGCGGTTCAAAAAAACTTCATCGGGTTTCTGAGAGGGCAACTGATCATCTCATTTATTCTGACGATCGCAACGTTTTTAGTTTTTGTACTTTTTGGCATCCCATTTCCTTTTCTGTTAGCTGCGACGGTTGGGGTTTTAGACGTGATTCCCGGCATCGGAGCCACGTTAGGAGTGAGTGTAGTTTGTCTGATTATTTTGGTGCAAAGCGGTTGGCTTGCTGCCTTAAAGGTGCTGATCGTTTGCGTGGTTCTGCAACAGCTTCAAGACAATCTACTAGCTCCTCGCGTCATGCAAAGTACGGTTCACTTAAATCCGATTATTGTATTTTTTGCGCTTTTAGTAGGGACGCGAATGGCAGGTTTGTTGGGAGTGTTTTTGTCGATTCCGATCGCGGGAGCCATCGTCAGTTTGTCAGAGGTTGAAGAGGTACAAGATTAGCGTTCTAGCAATTTGATTGCGGCTTAATTATTTCTAAGGTTTCTCAGCAGGTGGAGAGTCCAACGCTAATTGACTGAAGGTTTGAATCGCCGATCGCCATACTAAATATCCTTGCCGATTTAGGTGTAAGCCGTCAGTGGTGAATTCCGATCGTAAATAGCCTTCGCCATCAACGACTAATGGCTGCAAATCGAGATAAGCAACTCCGGCACTTTTGGCGATCGTCTCAAGGGCTTGATTCAGGGTGTGAATCCGTTCGTTAGAAATTTCTAGAAGCTGTTGACGCTTTTCAAGGGTTGCGTCTGGGTTGGCTCCGTGCGGTAAAATTGACTGCACCACAATCTTAGAGTTGGGGTGAGCCTGCTTTAAGGCTTCAATGATTTGTTCGTAGGAATCTAACAAGTCTTGATCAGCGGTGCCTTTGGTCAGATCGTTGATGCCGATCATCACGAAGATGGCTTGTGGCTCTGTCTGCTCGAACAAACTTAAGCGGTTGAGTAACCCGATCGAGGTTTCGCCAGAGATGCTTTGATTGAGCCAGATGCGATCGCTCGGCAACAGCTCAGATGGAAACCAAAGACTTAGAGAATCTCCGGCGAGAATGGTTAAGCGATCGGGCTTATTTTTAACAATGGCTTTGGCTTCTTTGCCCAGCAAGTTGACCCATTGCTGATAAGTGAGCGGGTGTTGTTTTTCGAGTTGGTCGATCGACGAGGTTAGCTGCTCTGAGGCGATCGGAAGCGGTGAAATTTTAACCTGAGAGGGGCGACGCGATGCGGTGCGCTCGTGTTTCAGCACTAATAAAACCACGATCGCGATCAGGAAACCGTTGGCTGCGATCGTCAAAAACGTCCAGACTGGAAAAGCTTTTTTAGAAGATGCGACTGACATGATGACCCGCGTTGGAATGACATCGATTGTAGTAGAAGAACGCGGATATGGATTTTTTTAATGGTGCAAAATTTCTGCACCTACTGCGACTCACCAGTTCTTAACAGCCAACTAAAAACGGTGAATGATCAAGTTCCATTCGCCGTTTGTCTTGAAAGAGGTTGTTTGATTTTATGGAGTAGGAGTCGTCCCATTTGCAGACGGCACAACCTGAGTTGTAGAGGGAGTTGCCTGAGGCTGTTGCCCTTGAATGCGTTGACGTTGCTGTTCCCGAAACTGCGCCGCCGCATCGTCTAAATTTTGCTGCTGTTGCGCTTGAAAATCAGCCGCATTTGTGCCACCTGTGGTAAGTCGCTGGATCAGGTTAAGCATGCTAGTTGATGAGCCATCACTGCGATTAGAGAAAATATCAGAAAGCCCGTCTTTTGACTGAGTGTCTTTAAAGGGATCGACATTTGTCACTTGGGCGATCGATGGTCTGGCAATCAAAGAAGCCATGCCCAAGCCTATGAGAAGATTAAGCGCAACCCAAGCCAGCGGCTTAACAGACTGACTCTCAAGTTTGGTTTTCATCGGGTTGGAATCCTGAATTAATGAGTGCTTACTGCTAATTCTACTCAAGACGCAATAATCTAGGATTTTCTCCTGAAATCTTTATTTCAAAACTTTACGCTAAAGTGCGTTTCAGCAAAGGCTGAATTGCCAAAAATGCCACAATGTTAAACCCTAGCAGAATCAGCAGAGACGTTCCCATTGTGACGGCTCCCCACGGCGCTTGCACAACCACACTGCCGAGATTCCAATCGCTGTGGAGATAGACATAGCGGATTGGCTCGATCGCATAACTCAACGGATTCAGTGTCGCCACCACCTGCAACCACTTGGGCATAAATGATAGAGGCACCAATGCTGTGCTGGCAAATAGCAGCGGCAAGTTTGTCACAAAGATCACCGCAATCAATTCAATATGACCAGGAAGTGCAAACGCTAATCCTAAGCTCAATGCGGTTACGGCAAGAACCAGCATTAACACGATCAGTCCAACTAACGCTAAACCCAACGCACTGGGCAACCCCGATCCTAAAAAGGCACTCATCACCACGATCGCTGCCGTCTGAATCAAGCTCAACGTTGTAATGAAAATGGCTGATGCCATGACGATCGAGAAGCGGGAAGCGAGAGGCGCGACGAGTAAACGATTTAGAAAGCCAAACTCGCGATCGAACATCACAGGCAAACCAGCATTCAATGCGCCCCCAAATGCGGTGAAGACAATAATTCCTGCACCGAGAAACTGCCCGTAACTGGCGCTGTCTCCAAATAATCCTTGGGGGGCGTTTTGAAACAGTGCGCCAAATAAGACAAGCCACATCAACGGCTGAATAATGCCTACTGCCAGAGTCGAAGGGCGACGCTGAAGTTGAATAAATAAGCGTCGAGTCAGCGCCAAGGTTTCTTGGATAAAATCGCTTAGAGGCGTGGATTTTGGAGGGGCGATCGTACCTACTTGATCTTTAAACTCAGATTGGGGCGGAGTAATCGTGCGACTCATAAGACGATTCTGCAATGAAGGACAGGTGAATCAGCGCATATTTTGCTTCTTTTCTGCTTTAAGATCGCGACTTCCAGCCGCCGCAAGCTCGGCATCTAAAAGGGTGCGACCCGTCGCGTTGAGATAGACATCATCTAAACTTGGTCGCGCCTGAGCAATGCCAAATGTAGGCAGCCCAGATTGCTGAAGCGCGTGCTGAATGGTGATCAAAGCCTCACTTTGAGGGGCAACTACTAAGTTTAGAGAGTTTCCTTGAGCGCGATTGATGATCACTTCTTGAACTAGCGGCAACGATTCGAGCAAGACTTTTGCTTGTTCAGCCTCTTCAAGCGGAGAGAACTCGCGAATTCGCAGGGTGACACGATCGCCCCCAACCTGATCCTTCAACTCTGAAGGGGTGCCCGATGCGATCACGATGCCGCGATCGATAATGGCGACGCGATCGGCAAGGGCATCGACTTCTTCTAAATAATGGCTCGTGATTAAGACCGTGGTGCCTTGCGATCTTAGTTCGCGCAAAAAATTCCACACGGCAACTCGGCTTTCGATGTCTAACCCGACCGTTGGCTCGTCAAGAATCAGCACATCTGGCTGATGGAGCAGTCCGGCAGCTAGATCTAGGCGTTTCTTTAAGCCACCAGAGTAAGTGCCCGATTTTTTGTCTGCCCATTCATCCAATCCCAAAAGGGTCAGAATCTCGGCGATTCGCGGCTTGATGGTTTGTCGCGGAAGATGATAGAGCGCTGCCTGAAGCTCTAGCAGTTCTCGCCCCGTTAAAACTTTGTCTAACGCGACTTCTTGAGCGACATAGCCCAAATGCTGACGAGCCAAACGAGGATGCTCGATCGCCGAAACCCCGGCTACCTCAATTCGCCCTGAGTCAGGTTCAGTCAAAGTACACAAACATCGCAGCGTGGTGGTTTTCCCGGCTCCGTTGGGACCTAGCAAGCCAAAGATCTCACCCGACTCTACCTGCAAAGAAACGTCTTTGACGGCTGCGATTGCGCCATAGTGTTTCTGAAGTTGTTCGATTAAAACCGCAGGAGCCATTGCTACTCCTCCCTTATTTGATACAAATCTTTATCTCTGTCTTTATTGTAGGGGCTTCTAGAGAGCATCTACGAGATGATTTCCTAGATTAGCTGCGAGGTCAGCCGTGAGTTGATGCGTTATGGGCAAACTGTCGATTCCCATTCCTGCACAAAGCAGCATTAGATAAAGGATAGAGTATTTGAACAGAGATTTCGCCACCATTAATTCAGACGGCTCTTGCACGAGCTTCCAGGCTTTTTGGACGAAGACCGCGCCGAGTAATAGCGCGATCGCTGCATATACAGCCCCCATGACGTGCAGCGGGTAGACCAACAGCAGCGTCACCGGGATCAGTGCCAGCGTGTAGTAGAGAATTTGGTGACTTGTCGATTCGTTGCCCTCAACTACAGGCAGCATCGGCACACCTACTTTGGCGTAGTCTTCGCGAATCATGATTGCCAATGCCCAAAAGTGAGGCGGAGTCCACATAAAAACGATCGCAAACAGCACCCAAGCTGCCCAACTCAGATCGCCTGTCACCGCCGCCCATCCCACAAGCGGAGGAATCGCTCCGGCTGCTCCGCCAATCACAATATTTTGAGTGCTGTGACGCTTGAGCCAGTGAGTGTAGACCACGACATAGCAGAAGATGCCAGACATGGCGAGACCCGCACTGAGCAGATTTGCAAACACCGCTAATAGTGTAAAAGCGGTCACTGCCAGAATTGTGGCGAAAATTAGCGCATCTCTAGGGCTGACTCGACCCGACGGCAGCGGACGGTTACGAGTCCGCTCCATAATGTAGTCGATATCGCGGTCGTACAAACAGTTGATCGTGTTTGCCGCCCCCGCAGAAAACGCCCCACCAATCAGCGTGATGATCAGCAAGAAGGGGTCTACTTGCCCCTCAGCCGCAATCCACATTCCGCCTGCGGTGGTGATCAGCAGCAGCAGAATAATTCTTGGCTTGGTGAGTTGCCAATAGCTTTGAATGACGTGCAGGAAGTCTTGATTGTGGCGAGAAATGCCAGGAAGCGCAGTATTTTGCATTCTCTAAAGGTTCCGATTGGAGAGTAGGAAGAAAAAAGGTCGAGGGAGATGCTCAAGAGGCAGAAAAATCGATCCGCGTCCCTTGATATTGACCCTTTAAGACAGGCACATCTCGAAACGCCAAAACGGTAAAGACAATCAGGGTTCCGAGTAGCGAGGCACCGATCGCCTGATGAGCAACCGTGAGTGGCTCAACCTGAAGGTGAAGGCGGAAGGTCGCGATTCCTAGCGTGATTTGCAGCAGCAGACAAAGCCCAGCCAAGCTTGCCCAACGCCGGAGTGCAGGCGGCAGGGCAGGAGTCCGCCATGTGAGAAAGATTAGGGTCAGAGTGGCGATCGTCGCCGGAACCACTCCTGCAATGTGGCTATTCATCACCCCGCACAGTTGACTCGTGCCCAAGCACTGATGAAACGCCCACTGAGAGGAAACCAAACCACCTAAAATACTTTGCAGATAGACCAAAACAACCGCGATCAGCCCCACCCATTTCAAATTACTAGCGTTGCCAGTTCCTTGGTGAGCGGTGAGGGCGGTGCCAATGGCAACGAGTGTGCTGAAAAACAAAAGTCCAGTTCCCAGGTGAGCGGTGACGATATCGAATCGCAACAGCTCAGTGACGGTCAATCCGCCCAAGATTCCTTGAGCCACGACTAAGAACAAGGCAAACGTCGCTGCCCAGGGTGTCCAATCAGGCAGAGCGCTTCGATTCCACCAGGTTAGAGTGGCAAGCCCGATCGTGGCAAATCCCATCGACGTGGCAATCAGCCGATGAAACCATTCTAAAAACACCTGAAGATTCATCTGATCGCGAGGGACGAACTCACCGTAGCAAAGCGGCCAATCGGGGCAAGACAAGCCAGCGTTCATGACGCGAGTGGCACTGCCTAACGCCATTAGGAAGAGAGTGGCGATCGCTAACCCAAACACCAGACGAGTCACCCAAGTTCTAACAACTGTGGGATCAGGTGTTGAGACGGGCTGATGCAAAAAGGAGTCAGACATAGGTGTAAAAGCCTTTATTCCGATTTCTGAAAATAAAATAAAAGTTAACTAAACTATGAACATATACTCTAGCGTTTACTTTGGTGATGCAAGTTCAATTAGGGGCAAGCTTTCAAAATTTCTTCGGATTGCAGAATGTGTGAAGTCAATATTCAGTCACCTTTTCAGCGAGATCCTCCAGATCCCAAAGAGATTCTTAAGGATAGTGAAATGGTTGCCCCCTACCGAGATGGGTAGCTTACCGTGTAGTAAGACGAACGAGTAGCCCGGATTCTAAGCCTGAAACTCTGAAACTGTTAAGGTGCAGTATGGTGAATGTATGTATCTCAAAACCCTCTCTAAGGTTAGATTCGATTCCTAAAATTCAAGGCATATTCGGTGGTTCTCATTTGGTCGCTGCTGCGATCGCCCAGTTGTTTGTGAGATTTGACGAACTGTGAACATTCCAAGTCAGATTACAACCCTACTGGCTGGTATCGTTCTGACCCTGGTCAGCTTCTGGTACGGTCAGAATCATAATCTTTTACCTATCTCCGCGTCGGTACAGTCTATTCGCATCGATAGTCTCTTTAATTTGATGATGACGATCGGAACGGGAATTTTTCTACTCGTGATCGGCGTGTTGGTCTACTCTGCCTTTAAGTTTCGTCGCCAACCCGGAGACGAATCAGATGGTCCTCCCGTCCACGGCAATATTCCCCTAGAGATTCTCTGGACAGCGATCCCAGCCATTATGGTTTTGGGTATTTCAATCCTTAGTTTTGATATCTACAACGACAACGGTGGCGCTGACCCGATGGATCACTCCATGGCGCACGGCAAAGCCTCTCATCAGATGGCGACCCTACCCGGATCGGCGATGGCAGGAACTTTGATGGCGCAAGCCGATCCCAATCAGCAAAAAGCGGCAGCGGTTAACCAAGATCCGATCACTGCTGCGATTCGTGAAGATTTGCCGCAGAAAAAAGACGCGCCGACTCTGGGCGTTGTGTCTCCTAAAATCGGTGGAGCAGAGCCAGGAGCGCCTGAGTTTGTCGTCAACGTGGCGGCAATGCAATACGCTTGGCTGTTCACCTACCCCGGTACAGAAGTCGTGGCAGGTGAACTCCACGTACCAATCAATCAGAAAGTTCTAGTCAACCTCACCGCCAATGATGTGATTCATGCTTTCTGGGTGCCTCAATTTCGCTTGAAGCAAGATGCAGTTCCCGGACGGCAAACTGAAGTGCGATTCACCGCCAACAGACTGGGTGAATATCCGTTGATTTGTGCTGAGTTGTGTGGCGCTTATCACGGCGCAATGAACACTAAAGTTGTGGTTGAGTCTGCCGAAGATGTCCAGAAATGGATTCAGAGCCAGCAAGTTGCCAGCGCCGAAGGACTGAGTAAAGCCATTGCAACGACTCCAGCCACGATGACTGAAACCGAGTATCTCGCTCCCTACGCCAAAGAAGTGGGAATCAGCGCAGATACGCTTAAGCAACTCCATTCTGATCACCATTCCATGAGCTAGTGGTTATGCGTCATTCGTCGTTAGTCAATGGCAAATGACCCGTAACCCGTGACGAATGACAGAGAACCCCCGGACATTTCTTATGACCCAAGCCGCAGAATTTCAAGAACAAGCTAATCTTCCTGCCCACGGCACCGAGCCGGACAAGGGCGATTGGCGCAAATATTTTGGTTTTAGCACCGACCACAAAGTAATCGGGATTCAATATCTCGTTACGACGTTTATTTTCTATCTCGTCGGCGGCGTGCTGGCAACAATGGTGCGAACTGAGTTGGCGACTCCAGAATCTGATTTTGTCAGTCGCGAAGTTTATAACAGTCTGTTTACGGTTCACGCAACGGTGATGATCTTTTTGTGGATCGTGCCTGCGGGAACGGGTGGATTTGGCAATTATTTGATTCCCCTGATGATCGGGGCGCGAGACATGGCGTTTCCTCGCCTCAACGCGATCGCCTTCTGGATTATTCCACCCGCCGGAATTCTCTTAATGTCGAGTTTCTTGGTTGGTGCCCCCGGCTCAGGTTGGACTTCTTATCCCCCTCTGAGCTTGATGAACGGCAAGCCTGGAGAGCTGATTTGGATTCTCAGCGTCTTGCTGTTGGGAACGTCTTCGATTTTGGCGGCGGTGAACTTCATCGTCACTATTTTCAAAATGCGAATTCCTGGAATGGGGCTAAACCAGATGCCCCTATTCTGCTGGGCAATGCTGGCAACGTCCTTTCTGGCACTGATCGCGACTCCTGTGCTGGCAGGTGCGATGATTTTGCTGTCGTTTGACCTCATGGTGGGGACGAATTTCTTTAACCCAACAGGGGGTGGAGATCCGATCGTCTATCAGCATATGTTCTGGTTTTACTCCCATCCGGCGGTCTACATTATGATCTTGCCCGTGTTTGGGATGATTTCAGAAATTGTGTCAGTCCACTCTCGCAAACCAATTTTTGGATATAAAGCGATCGCTTATTCCAGTATCGCAATTTGCGGGTTGGGCTTGATTGTATGGGCACACCATATGTTTACCAGCGGCACTCCTCCCTGGCTGCGGATGTTTTTTATGATCACGTCGATGATCATTGCCGTGCCGACGGGCATTAAGGTGTTTAGCTGGTTGGCAACGATTTGGGGCGGCAAGCTTCGCCTCGAAAGTCCGTTGCTGTTTGCGATGGGGTTTATTTCTCTATTCGTGATTGGCGGCATTAGCGGCGTGATGGTCGCGTCTGTGCCCTGGGATATTCACGTTCACGACACCTACTTTATTGTGGCTCACCTGCACTATGTGTTGTTTGGTGGCAGCGTGTTTGGGTTATATGCCGCTTTCTACCATTGGTTCCCTAAAATGACGGGACGAATGCTCAACGAAACTTGGGGTAAAATTCACTTTGCTTTAAGCTATGTGGGCTTTAACCTGGCATTTATGCCGATGCACAAGTTGGGAATCGAAGGCATGAATCGTCGGATCGCCGAATATGATCCCAAGTTTGCCTCACTGAATTTGCTGTGTACGATCGGAGCCTACCTCTTAGCAGTCTCCACCCTGCCCTTTTTGGTGAATGTTTGCTGGAGCTGGGTTTATGGTGAGAAAGCGAGCGACAATCCCTGGCGTGGTTTGACGTTGGAATGGATGACCACTTCTCCACCTCCGGTCGAAAACTTTGAGGCAGATCCAGTTTTAGCCACCGGGCCTTATGACTATGGCATGGGCAGTCGTGCGACCGAAGTCGATGTTCCGTTCTCAGATGCCAGCGATCCTGCGCTTTCAGCCGGTCCTAGTTCCACGCTGCGGGCAAAACCCGATCCGGCGGTTGCAGTCAGCCCCAGCGATCGCGTCGGCGAAAGCCACAATCGTTAAAGCCACGTTTTGTTCTTTACCAAACTGCAAGATTCATGACAGGTTCCACCCTCGATTCTGCAAAAACGGTTCTCAATCATCACCATGAAGAAGACGTGGTGGTCGCCCACGGCGTAGAACATCACGACTTTCGGCTATTGGGCATCATTGTCTTCCTGGTGGCTGAGGGCATGATTTTCCTGGGTCTTTTTATGGCGTATTTCACCTTTCGATCGGTGGCTCCATCATGGCCGCCCGAAGGTACGCCTCGACTCGAATTGTTGTTGCCCGGAATCAACACCGCTATTCTGGTTTCGAGTAGTTTTGTCATTCACAACGCCGATACGGCGATCAAAAAGAATGACGTGAAAGGGCTACGGCTTTGGTTTGGCATCACTGCCGCCATGGGCGCTGTTTTCTTGGCAGGTCAACTTTATGAATACTTCCACTTAGAGTTTGGGCTGACCACCAATCTCTTTGCCAGCACGTTTTATGTGTTGACTGGTTTCCACGGGCTGCACGTTTTATTTGGGCTGATGCTGATTTTAGGCGTGCTGTGGCGATCGTTAAAGCCCGATCACTACAACACCAACAGTCATTTTGGCGTAGAAGCGGCTGAAGTTTATTGGCACTTTGTCGATGTGATTTGGGTGATTCTCTTTTTGCTGCTCTACATTCTCTAGCGATCAGATTGCATCAGCGTTTGTATTAAGCCTCCAGCGATTGGGGGCTTAATTTTTTTAACAGAAATAAGCCACTTTTCAAAAAGCCTGTATATTAACGTGAGTTCGGCAGAAGTGATTGGCTACGATTGTGAATCCGGGAAGCCCCCTAAATCCCCCAATTCTGGGGGACTTTGAGCCAAGATTTCCGGTTCAAAGTCCCCCAGAATTGGGGATTTAGGGGGCTGAAGCCGCTCAAAACAAAGCGAAAAACCTCGTCGAACTGACGTTATATTAACTTGTCTGTAGCTTATCTAACGCCTACTTAGTAGGGTGATTGAACATGAATTTGCCATTTGTTTTAGATGTCGCGATCGGCTTAGTCTTTATTTATTTAATTCTGAGTTTGCTTGCGTCTGAAGTTCAAGAATTGATCACCACCCTATTGCAATGGCGGGCAAAACACCTCAAGGAGTCGATCGAGATTCTCTTGGGCGGCGGTGTAGAGCTTTCTGAGCATCAAACGCAGGTCAAGACTCTGGTTGATGAACTCTACAACGACCCACTGCTGCAAAACGTCAATCAGGGAGTCACAGGCGGCATCGCGCGTTGGTTTCGACAGTTCACAAAACTTTTTCCGGGCAATCGCAGAGGCGCATATGGAGAAGAATTGGCAACGGGGCCGTCTTACATTGCACCAGAAACGTTTGCGACTTCACTTTTAGAACGATTAGGCATCTCTAAATTAATCAATAAGCTCACAGAAGTCAGACTTGAAAAATTTGCAACCCGGTTGATCGGAACCTATAAAGTCAATGACAATGGCGGAGTTGAAATTCCGACGAGTCAGGAAATCAAAGACAACTGGGAAGCTGGAAAAATTAGGCAAATTGTCGAGCAGGCAAATCCAGATCAGGCAGATTTAAGCACCGATACCAACTTTGTCGGATTGGTGGCTGACTATCATGACATCCTCAAAGATTTTAGAATCAAACAAGCGACCTTAAAGACGTGCGTTGAGCGGATGGGAGAAAGCCTCGATCGCTACATTCTGGCAGGTTCTCCAACAAATCCTGAAGCGGAAGGAGTGCCTTTGATCGGTCGTCTAAAATCTTTTAAGCTCGGAATTTTTGGAGCAGACAACGATCGGGCGATCGTCTCTGGTGGACTCAAACCCTCGTTATCCGAAATTGCGGATATGGTCAATCAAAGCAGTGATGTCTATCGAGAGATCACAGATGCTTATGCGATCGTTAAAACACAATTACCGCCGATCGATGCAAAAATTGACGATTCTATTAGCGCACAGCTTGATGCTTATAACAATGCTGAAGATCCACCTCTGACTCTAAAACTAAGTGACCTGACGAATGAACAGCGTGACTTATTTCGCAATGCTGCAATTAGAGAGCTTTCAGAAGAAGAATATGCACTCTATCAAGATTATCAATCCTACGTTGAGATTCAAAAAGGACTGGGCAAGCTTCCCGATTCGGTGAGAGAGAGTTTAGCCGTTTTGGCGAGACGCGCTCAGACCAGAGTCAAGCAAACTGAGAGTGACATTAATCAACTGCGCGAAGAAGTTTCGCTGTGGTTTGATCGCTCAATGTCGCGAACTTCGGGTGTTTATAAACGCAATGCTAAAGGCGTTGCAATTTTGATTGGCATTACGATCGCTGCCTTCACAAATTCCGATACCTTCCACGTGTTCAATCGTCTGTCCAGCGATGAAAATCTACGACAAGTAATCACCAAACGGGCAGGCGAAGTGGTTCCTGACCCCACCTCTGGAACTAGACCGCCGCTGCGTCAAGAGCTAGATAACCTTCGCACTCAAACAGAT
>JAYVFW010000110.1:0-5695 GCA_043772715.1 Phormidesmis sp.
TTTTATAAAGTTTAAGAGAGAGTAGCTCCACAGCCCGATCGTTCCGATCGGGCTTTTTCATGTGGATTATTTACACTAAGGATTGTGGATTTATTAAGGTGCAACTTCTTGCCCTCACCCTAGCCCTCTCCCCAAGGAGAGGGAACTGGACTCTAACTTCCTTCTCCTTGGAGAGAAGGGTTGGCGAGGGCTTCGACCCGCTTCGCGAGGAGGGTCTTCTATTTAATTTACAGTCCTAAGACTTGCATCGCTGCTTTGATCAAGTGATAGAACTGCGGTTGAGAAACGTCTACCTCTTTCGCCGTCTGCGGAGTCTTCCCTAAAGTCCCCGTTTTTTGCCCTTTCTGAATGGCTAGAACCTCGCCTTTAAAGTTGCGAATTCTGAGTTCTTTAATGCCGTCTCGCTCTAAAATCACGCAGGTATAGTTGCGTTGACTATGAGAGAATTCAACGCCAGAATTGCCCGTTTGAGAAGGCAACCTAACTCCAATGATTTCTAGCTGAACCGAAACGTCTCCATTCCACTCGTTGGTTCTGACTCGATAGGCAATATCCAACTGCTTGGGCAAGGGATAATATTCGCCCCACCGCCACGCGATCGCTTGCAGTTTTTGACCCACTACAATTTGATCGGCTGCCAAATCTTCTTGACACACCATTAGTTTGAGGTGTCCTTTGCCAATCATTTTTTGGTCGCTAATCCGCACGTTCGGAGTCCAGAACACGGGATCGGGGTTCTCCATGCCGCAGGGGTGCAGGGCATCAATTTGAGCATAAAAGCTTAAGTCAATTTGCTTGAGATTTGCTTGAGTGTCAACGGTGACGAGCGGCTTGAGGTGTTCTGGTTTTAAGGATTGATGGGCAAAGGTGCGGAGGCGCGATCGAATCGCCTCCAATTGACTCGCCTCAAATGAAAACCCTCCTGCTGCTTTGTGTCCCCCACATTTGAGCATCAGATCTTTGCAGAATTCTAGCGCCTCGAAGACATTAAACTCTGGAATGCTGCGGGCTGATCCTCGAATGTGCTGCTGGGCTTCGTCTTCATAAGTGCCGATAAACACCGGAACGCCGTAGCGCTCGACTAATCGAGATGCCACAATGCCAATTACGCCGTGATGCCAACCCGGTTGCACGAGCAGCAGCACCCGATCGTCCTGGGCATCTAGTGAGCCTTGTTCGTAAGCTTCGATCGCTTCTCGTTCAATCTGTTCGCAGAGTTGCTGACGCTGTTTGTTGATTTGTTCACACTTCATCGCCTGTTCTAAAGCGACTCCATCATCGTCAGTGATCAGTAGTTCGATCACAATTTGCGGATCTGCCAATCGACCGACTGCATTAATGCGAGGCCCTAAGCGAAAGCCGATCGCTTCTGGCTTCAGATTTTTCTCACCGCTCAACTCCGCAACTTGGATGAGTGCCTGAACGCCTGCCAGTTTGGACTTCGGCAATAGCTGTAAGCCCCGTTTCACCCAGCGACGATTTACGCCTAGAAGTGGTGCGAGGTCAGCGATCGTGCCCAGCGTAAAGAGTTCTAACAAAACATCCCGAAGTTCTCGCGTTTGGTCAAAACCCTGGGCCAGCGATAGTGCCAAAACATAAGCCACGCCAACGCCTGCCATGCTGCGATAAGGCGATGTTTCGGCAATCAGCTTCGGGTTAAGAATGGCGTTGGCATCGGGCAAAACGGGCGGCAAATCGTGGTGATCGGTGATGATCACGGATAGCCCTAACTCTCGCGCTCTGGCGATCGGCTTGTGCGCCATAATGCCGTTATCGACGGTGAGAATGAGCGAAACTCCTTCTTCGTGGAAGTCTTCAACGATCCGATCGTTGATGCCATATCCTTCACTCATTCGGCTGGGGATTGCATAATCGACTCGCGCACCCAAACACCGCAACGCCCTCAGCAGCAGAGCCGTACTAGTCATGCCGTCTGCGTCATAGTCTCCACAAATGGCGATGCGCTGGCGTTGATTAATGGCGTTGATTAGCAACTCTAAGCTGATGGGCAGATCTGGAAAGTCTTCTAAGGGCGACGGTAAATCTTGAGAGTCGGGATCTAAGTAAACCTTGATCTGTTCGGGTGTCTCGATGTTTCGATTGAGCAACACCTGAGTTAACAAGGGAGACAAGCTCGTTGTTTGAGCAAGCTGCTCTGCCCGTTCTGCCTGACTCGGAAAAATATTCCAACGTTGGTCAGGAATCGCAGCACGGGGAGACAGACTCGATCTAGAAACAGGTAGCTCTAACACAGGCGATCGATCCCAAAAGACTCAGCCCATCTTACCGACATAAAAGCGCAAATTATAAAACTTTCTTTGGACTCTTTAGAAAACATCGACTCGACCATCGTTGTGGATATAGACCGATCGATCGCCCGGAGGATATTTGCGCTCTGATTTGAGTTCGATTCGTAATGTGTTGGGGTTGGGCTTAGAAAGCGACGATTTTATCGCTAGTGCAGTGACATCCCAAAACACGACCGAGAAATTAGGATCGGTGCTGCCGCCTCGCTCAAATTCGATTTGCTGACCTGGCGCAACTGAGATCGGGTTCGTGCCTAACAGCTTCTCGACTTCAACTCGATTTTCGGTGCGGTTAACGACTTGCACGACGATGCGCTGCCCCGGCGTAAACTGGAGAACTGGGGCAGGACAGTTGTTTTTGCAGGTTCGAGCGTTGAGGCTGGCGATCGGGCTGACCAGCAGAAAAGTCGTCAGTGCGATCGTCAAAAATTTAGCAGACATAGCAGCTATTCCAAGTAGAGTTTGCGATTCAAAATCAGCGACACGTTAACTAATTCTCAATTAGTAAATCAAAAAATGCGTCGTCTAACTCATAGCCCAATATCTGCGTCATCGATTTGAGGCGCGATCGACTCTCAATGCCCTGCTGCTTGAGCCAATTCATCAGCACAAAGGTCTTACCCATTACAAAGATCTCTAGCGCCTCCGGGTTGTACTGAATTCCCTCTTTTGGGTGGAACTGATGCGGCACCAGCATCGCCGTATAGCGCCCCAGTTCTCCAGCTTTCCAATCGACTAAAAACGGCAGCCAAGGATACAGTGCGTCCAAGCGGATAAACCACAAACGCACTTCTGGAATCTCAGATAGCTCCCTGGGGTCATCAGGTTCGAGCGGGTAATCGATCGTAAATTGAAGCTGCTGCTCATGAGCAAGAATCTCCAACAGCAGGGGATTGATTGCCGCGATCGCTGGCGACAGGTCTAAGCGATTAATCTGATCGGCATCAATGGTGATCGAGATAGCCATACAAGGGTTGAGTTATGGAGTTCACACCTTAATAGTCTCACTGATCTCGGCAGACAACCTCAATTCAAAACTCTTTAGATCTCTTCCTGCTCCATTGGTTTCTGATAGATCGGCAGCAAAACATTGAAGGTAGAACCCTCACCAATTCGACTTTTCACGGAGATCGAGCCGCCGCAGTGTAGCAAGAGTTGCTGCACGATCGTCAACCCCAAACCTGATCCCCCGGTGTCTTGTTCGATCGCTTGGCGCACTCGGTAGAAGCGATCAAATATTTTAGGAATTTCACTCGGCGCAATGCCAATTCCTGTATCGCGAAACTCAAGCTGCACATAGTCGCCCTGCTGTTTTGCCTGCACCCAAACCTGCCCACCTTTAGGGGTGAATTTGACCGCATTGTGCAAGAGGTTAATCACAATCTGCTTTAGCCACATACTCAGACACGCAACGGGTGGCAAGTCTTCTGGCACGTTGTAAACCAATTCCACTCCTTTTTCTTCTGCTAGAGGCTGATAGGTGCTAACGACTCCCGGCACAACATTGCTCAACCGTAGCGATTGAACCGGGGTGTGTTCTGTCCTTTGATCGAGGTTGACTAGATCTAGCAGACTCGTAATCAGTGTGCTTTGGCGATCGCACTCTTTCACCAGCAGATCCATATATCGCTGCTTTTGAGGTGGCTTGAGATTGGGTGAATTGAGCAACGTCAGGGCAGTTTTCATGTTGGTTAAAGGCGTTCTCAACTCTTGCCCCACGTTGTTGAGAAACTCATCTTTTAACCGAATTGCCGTCAATAGCTCCTCATTTTGCATTTGCAGCAATGATGCGAGTTCGGCTTGTTTGCGATAAGTTGTGGCTCGCTGCCAGAGTTCTTCTTGACGCTGACTTTGTTTTGTGAAAATTCGCCCTATCAACCTGGCATCTAAAGGTAAGGGTTGCACTCGATCGATCAACGTCGCCCAAGGTGCCCGTATTTCACATCTAGAAGCGTCTACAAGCGGCAGTTCCCGGTTCAACTGACCGAGAAACTCTCGAATCATGTCCTGATCTAACGAGAACAGAACGCTCAATAATTGCTTTTTGTCAGAATCTTCTTGCCCACGTTCTAAAACTGAAGGCTCGATCGTCGCTTGAGGCGATTGAGAACGGTGAGCCATCAGCAAGCCGCAAACCTGCTCTGACCAAATTAGCAAAAAATATTCACGTTTAAGCTGACTTTCAGGAGCCAGCGCGATCGAAGTGATGAGGGGATGATCGCCCTGTTGAGATGACTGAATGCTCTCGTCAGAGATTTCCTCTCGCTGATTTTTGAGTAAATAAACCGCTTGAGGCAGGTCAGCAAGCTTGCAATAGCGATCAAGCACGGTCTGCCAAGCTTCGCCGCGCGGTATCTTTGCCCAAACCATAGCCGGAATTTGGTGCTCAACCAACAAATCGAGCAGGTTACCCACCATCGATTTGAAGATAGCGGGACTAACTTGGTGAGCAAAGGGGGTTTGCTCAGAGTTAGCCGCTAATTCATAGAGAGAAATCTCTGGAGCGACTAATGAAGTCATAAGAAGTTAGAAGATAGGGTGAATCTGCTACTCAGACGTGAAATGAGGCTCAAAAATAGATGAACTTTTGGGAGCGCGATCGTTATCTACTTGATTTTGAGGCTTAGGCAATTTGCGTAGAATTTCTGAGCCAAAGCCTGGTCAATATTTGAGCAACAGTTACTCAATACTTAAATTTTTTGAAGATTACATCCGAGATTCTCAGTAGATTGACCCAATAATCTTTCAACCTGACCTCAAATGCCTCTTTCCTTCAGTAGATTCCCTCTAAACAACTGCCTGTAGAGCGAATCCTTTATGTATCTTCAGAACGGTTGGTTTGTGTGCACAACTCTGTCTTTTTATCAATTCACTTTAACAAAGAGTTACATAATCTAAGCGTAATCAGATTCCAAACCGATGAAGTTTGGAATAACAGTTTGATTACACCGCTAAAACTTATCTAACGCTCTGGCTCAAAACTATTCTCAAGCTGAATCACCAGAGGTCAGCAAAACGTGTTTAGTACTTTAAGGAGAAGATTGTATGAACGGACAAATGTGTTGGCTGGCTGGATTGGGTGGCGGAAACAAGGTTTTGCACCTTAGAGAACACGCCAGCAGACCCTGGTTGCCCTACACCGCGTCTCCCTATCGAGTTGCCGACTTGACCATCCCTGGAGCTTCTAAAGGCTGGACGACTTATCAACAACTCAGACAAGCTGGTTGGACATTGGTGCCCACTGCACAGGCATATACAAACGCGCCTATTCAAACCACTTCAGCGATCGTAAACCGCTGAGAATAATTTCAGTTAGTGTTCGATCGTTTTGAGCCAGTTGAGAATTAGGGGATTAACCACTTCGGGTCGCTCGTCGTGGGGACAATGCC
>JAYVFW010000111.1:0-2062 GCA_043772715.1 Phormidesmis sp.
TTGCCTTTGGAGAGGCTATGCGATAATCCATGTTGCCATCGTTTGCTCTACAGACTCAATAGAGATGCCCTGACCCTGATCAAGTTCATCTAGACCCTCTTTAACCGCTGCGACAAAATCAATCTCTTGCAGAATTTCGCGCAAAGATACGGTGGCAGGTAACCGTTTCACAAGTTCAAGTACTGCTTCTTTGTCACTCATTACAATCCACGGTTCGTCTAGGTGGGCATATCAACTGTACGGCAACTTTTTGCACTACCCTCTTCAAACTGACTCGGTGACTGGCAAATCCCACAGAGGCACAGCGTAAGCTCCTGCGGAATTTGCCAGATTTTACTTGAGGACACAGTGCCGTGCCTTCAAACCTCTAGCGAGATCTGGGCGATCGCCAGATCCTAACCTCGCGTTCCGACCAGCGTTGAGGCAGATAGGTTTTCTGGCAACGATCGACTTAAGCGATCTCCATACATCGCTAACGCATTGCCGTTGAGAAGTAGGTTGAGATGGTCACGATCGTAGTCGGCGACTTCGGCGGCAGACTTGACACAATCCTTTAAAACGCCATCCCAGTGACCATAGTCACCAGAGAAGCAGGTCAGGTGCTTGCCCATTTCACCCATCGCGATCGGCAGGTAAGCCGGAGCGGGATCATCCGATTCAAAGGAGGTGAAAATCTGCCCGCGTCCAAAATATTCCATTGGGTCGCGGTGACGCAGATCGTAGTGTTCATAGAGGCTAGCGTCGTCGATTTGCGTTGGGTCATGCTGCTTTGTCCACAGCAGATCAAACAGATTTTTTGCTTGGCTGATGATGTTGCTGTTGTTGTGAACACCTCGCTCTTGAATCATCAGCTTGGTGAATTCCATCAGCGAGGGGCGATAGGGGTTTTTGGGGTCAAAGTCACGAATGCGCTTTTCCCAATGTTCGTGGAAGGCGTGGGCGAGGTCAGGCAACCAGCCACAGCCCCCTTCCAGAAAGCCAACCCGCAGCGTGGGGAAGCGCTCAAACACGCCATCGAACACCATTCGAGCCAGTGCCATCTGCTGTTGATTGCGCTGCACAAAGATGTGGCTGAGAACAAACGTCTCCATGTGGTCAGCGATGCCACCAATCATATAAGAACCCGGCCCGCCATGAATGCCGATCGAGACATCCAAATCAACAGCCGCTTGCAGAAGTGGCTCAAAATCAGGATGGCTAAGAGTTTTGCAAGTGCGAATTTCGGGGAATGCGTCCGGCGCTTTGGGGTGCGGAATCGCAATATTGGGCGCGATCGACACGCCGATCATGCCCAGCTCATTGACGCAGCGGTGCATTTCTTGGATGGCTTCGTTGACATCTTGCATCGGCAAAACGCCGATCGGCTTGAGGCGATTGTCATAGCCCCGGCAGTCGTCAGCCATGTAATTGTTGTAGGCACGACAGAGGGCAACCGCCATGTCTTTATCCAAATAAGACGAATAGCTCAAAGTCCAAGTGCCATAAATCACCTGCACGTCGATGCCCTCACGATCCATATGCTCGATCCGCACTTGGTTAAACATGGCTCCCAGCGTGGTTTCGGGGTGAAGGCTGCGGAAGCCACCTTTGCCTAAACCACTAGGTTGAGGATAGAGCCTCTCTAAATCGTTCTTGCCAGTTGCGGGGTTAAAATCGATGACTCGCATTCGTTGGTCACCCAAGCTATCGACGATGAGACTGAGGCGATCGCGATATTGTGGCTCGATATAGTCTCGAATCACGAGCGGATTCTCGATCTTGTGAGCATCTGCGTCAATGACTAGCAAATCTTGATACATGAAGTTCCCCGTAGTGTAGGTTTATGTAGCGAGTTAGGCGTTTGCTTTAGGCTTAAAATGCTGCCAAAGCTGGCGTAGACCAAACCAGTGCTCAAATGACCAGGTGAGAGAAGCCAGAATTGTAATGCCGGGATATTTGACGAAAGCAGGCTCATTTTTCTCGAAAAAAGCGTGTCCACCCAGGGCAAACACTTGAGTTAGCAATAGACAAACGAGCGTCATGCGCCAGTCATAAAACAAGTAGATGACTGCGGCGATCGCCA
>JAYVFW010000112.1:0-18042 GCA_043772715.1 Phormidesmis sp.
ATCGTATCGAGTGGCTCAATCGGCATCAAAATGCTAACCGCTACCCAGGGAATGCGACGATTTTGCCACTGAGCGGCGCGATCGGCAAAAAACCACTGACTCGGTGCTGGATGTCCGCCCGTTGACCAGGCATACCATTGCAGCACGGCGTAGGTCTGTCGTCGAATGGCTTGAAGGCCGCCCGGTTTTGGTTTAGTCAAACCTCGAAAAAATTGCGCCGTCACCTTAGTAGCGGGTTCAGACACCGTGAATTCAACTTGACGATCGGAGTCAGTTTCCCAACTTTGAAAACCATTGACATCGCTCCACTCGACTTCGGGCTGTTCTCGGTTGCCCTTTTGCGGAAACAATAGCAAAATCGCCTTGTTTTGCTTGGCATCGACCATTTCTTGCATCAACCATTTGTGCTCTCCAACCTGCGGAGTTTGGCGATCGACGATCTGCCACCCCGGCACAGCTAATCCGACCTGACGCAGTTTGGTCAGTTGAGATAGGGTCGCCACTTGGGGAGGCTCTGCCCAACGCCACTTGCCTGACAGATAACCGGGGACTGCTCCGATCGCGACCAAAATCAGCAGCAGCAAGAGCAGCGAGACTTTAGACCATTGAAGATGCAGAGATTTGCGGAGAGACATAATCGCCAAAAATTAAAAAAGGATTCGCAATCTAGTCAGCCGGGGAAAAGTGTTTATCGAGCAGGCTCACAAGCACGACGAGCAAACCCAACATCAGGGCAGAATAGACATCGCCGCCCCACCCTTCATGCAGCCAGCCAAACGCCTGATCTTGCCCAGTGCCGTGAAAGTAAGTCAGGAGGGTGTTGCGAAGGATGTTAGCCGTGACGCTAATGATCACAGTGCAGCCGAGGAATAGGATTGAGATCAGGCGCGATCGCAGCAAATCTGTCCAATAAAGCAGCATTAACGCCACATATAAACTCGTGAACAGCATCTTTAGCCCCGCGCAGTAGGGAGCCACTTCGACAATTTGCCCATTCACGTAGAGATAAATTTGCTCGACGGTGACATTCAAACCCAGTTGATTGAGAATAAACCCAGCCGTGCCCGCGATGAAACTTTGCAGAGGCAATGTGTAAGGCGCAATCAAATAGGGAATCTCGCTCGGCGTTGCCAAAAACACCAGCAGCAATGCAAAGCTTTGGAGCTTTAAACCGGGTAAGCCTTTGAGCCACAGACAAATCCCAGCTAGCAAAATTGGGAGAGACAGGTTGACAAAATCGGGCAAGCCACTTATGTAAAAAACTCCAGCGACTAGCAGTAAGAGTGCGCCGATGAACTTTTCTAACCCGATCGTCGGCTGACTCGGCTCAATCAAGCGTTGCCACCGTTTGCGATTGACCCAGGTGATATAAGCCGCAAAAGGCAATCCGATCACGCCATGACTAAAATATTCGTGTTCAATACTAATACTTTTACGAAGCCAGCCGTCAATCCAATGCAGCAGAATTGGGGCATAAAGCAGCGTCAACAAACCAATCAGGGCAGCGTTGCCCCAATAGCGATCGACGAGTGTAAAAGAAAGACGGATTCGCATAACGTTACGCCGAAACCTTGAGGGCTGACTGAGCGATTAAAGAAGCTTCTAGGACATCTACGATCCGGTGAATTTGTGAGTCACTTAACCCTGGATACATCGGTAGAGACAAGATTTCTTGACACAAGGTTTCAGCGATCGGAAAGTCGCCCGCTCGATAGCCCAACTCTTGAAACGCTGGCTGAAGGTGACACGGCAGCGGGTAGTGAATTCCGGTTTGAACGGCTTGTTGGGCAAATTGCGTTTGCAGAGCCTCCCGATCGAGCGCACAAACAGGCAAGCCGTCAAAATTCTCGGTCAACGCTCTAATCACATAGAGATGATAAGCGTGTCCTTTCCCACACTGGTTTTGAATCGGTAAAATCCCCTGCGCGTGCAGCGGTTTGAGGAGGTTGTTGTATTGGTCAGCAATGCGGACGCGATCGCGGTTCCAGCCTGCTAGATAAGGCAACTTGACGTTTAAGACCGCCGCTTGAATCGTGTCTAGACGGCTATTTGTCCCATAGTCGGTGTGAAAATATTTGCGGGGTGCGCCATAGTTTCGCAGCGATCGCACTTTCTGAGCAACGCTTTCATCGTGGGTGACGACCATGCCCCCATCGCCCAAAGCGCCCAAATTCTTAGCCGGATAGAAACTAAAGGCGGCAGCAACGCCGATCGACCCGGCTCGATAGCCTTCTCGCTCTGCTAAGTGGGCTTGAGCCGCGTCTTCAAAAATTATTAAGTCATAAGTGTGAGCGAGATTGAGCAAAAGGCTAGGTGACACCATTTGCCCGTAAAGATGTACGGGAACAATGGCGCGGGTTTTGGGCGTGATCGCTTTTTCGGCGGCGGCGAGGTCAATCAGGGCTGTTTTAGCGTCGCAGTCAACCAAAACCGGAGTTGCGCCTGACCGCAGCACCCCAATCAGCGTGGCGATAAACGTGTTGGCGGGCAAAATTACTTCATCCCCTTTGCCAATGCCACAGGCTTGCAGTCCGAGGGCGATCGCGTCAGTTCCGCAGGCAACCCCGATGCCGTAGTGCGATCGGCAGACCGCCGCAAACGCTTGCTCAAACTCACTCAGGGCTTGACCTAAGACATAATCGCCCCGTTGCATTACGTCTCTCATTGCCTGCTCAATCTGGTCTTGAAGCGGCTGATGTTGAGCCAAGAGGTCAACAAACGGAATCGTAGCTGAAACGCTCTGCATAAAAAGAAGGATGAAGGGTGGGGAGCTAGGTATAAGCGCTACTCTAGTTATGGGTCATGAGTCAGTGAGCGAACACACCTAAAGCGTGAAGAGTCTATGAATTTCCTGAGAGACTCTGTGAATTTCGCGTCATTCTGCTTCAATCTCTGTAAAAACTAGGAAGCGATCGAAACTTTGCAAGTAAGTAGAATTACCTCTCCGGCAATCCTGAACTCAGAGTACCCACTGCATGAGGCTTCATCTCAGGTTTAAAAATTTCGGCATCTCGTCTAAGGATCGTGGGTTGGATAACCTGTCAATCTTGCAATCAAGTCTCTTGACTCGTCATGGCTGAGATCTTCGCCCCCTAAGTCCCCCAGCATGGGGAATTTTAGGGGGCACCAGCCGACTTAAACGGAGCCATCAACGAACTGACAGACACGCTAGTTGAGTCCGAGAAGTTGCACCTTAATCAATCCACGTTCCTAAAAATCTACGCCGCGCTTGAGATCGATGCCTTTCTCAGCGTAGTGTTTGTGGCAGATCATTTCAGAGTGCACCGTGGCGAGATCGAAGTATGCCAAAGGATTTTTACACCGTCCGGTGATGATGATTTCAGTGTCACGAGGCTTGCGGAGTAGTGCCTGCACGATCGGTTCTTCGGGCAGCAGTTCCAAGTCCACCGTCGGATTTAACTCGTCCAAAATAATGGTTTTGTAAAGCCCCGATGCGATCGCAGCGCGGGCAATTTCCCAAGCGCGTTCTGCCTCGACATAATCGAGTTCTTGCTGTTGCCCGCGCCAAACGATCGCATCGCGCCCCGATCTTTGGTGATCCACTAGACTGGGATAAATTTGGCGCAGCGCTGCGATCGCCGCATCTTCGGTGTAGCCCGCCCCGCCTTTGAGCCACTGCATAATCAAAACTCGGTGCGATTTGTCTTGCCCGATGCCTTTGCCGATCGCTTGCAATGCTTTGCCTAACGCACTCGTAGACTTGCCCTTTCCTGACCCGGCGTAAATTTCAATTCCGGCGATGCCTGGTTTTGCAGCGGGATGATAAAGCGGTCGCATTTCTGAATGCAAGTCAGCAATATCAACTAATTTTTGAGGTGCGCCTCGACCTGTGGCAATGATCTCCATCTGTTCGGGCTTGCGCTTGAGGGTGCTAACCACTTCATCGATCGGCAGCAACCCTAAATCTAAAACTGGGTTCAGTTCGTCCATCACCACGACTGAATAAAGACCGGACGCGATCGCGCCTTTTGCTACATCCCAACCGCGTTGTGCTTCTTGACGATCGAACTTCGTGATCTCGTCTGCCCCAAAATATTCGGCTCTACCCGTGCGAACCTGGTCAATTAAATGAGGAAATCCACGCTGAAGAGCTTGAATGGCGGCATCCTCGTCATAGGTGCGTCCGGGTCCTTTGAGAAACCGCAGCAGCAGCACACGAGTTTGAGAAAAATTGTGAATGCCTAGACCAATCGATCGCAGCACTACGCCTAGTGCCGCCTGAGACTTCCCCTTTCCGGCACCGTCGTAAACGTGAATCTGCCCGATCATCCGCTCCGATCGTGCTTGAGCCGTCCGAATGCCAATGCCTGTTCTGGTCATAACCTTTCGTCCTTCAATCTGACCTGAGAAAACTAGATTTTATTTAACTCACAATCCTTAACGAAGTTTCTTATTCTTGAGTTTCGCAAAGTCTGGTAGTAGACTACTCCATGAGCGCACCATCTTGCTTGAGAAAGGTCTGAACAGAAATTCTTGAAGATTAGCAGGCTCACCAACATAGTTTAAACCAGTTGGCGGATACTCTCCCTTTTTCGGAAAGTAGGCTGTTCCAAACAAAGTATCCCAGAACGAAAATGCGGCTGAGTAGTTCTTACCGTGATGCTCTTTGAATCGAGAGTGGTGAATGCGGTGAAAATGAGAATCTACAAATAGATATTGAAGTTTGCCAAAGTTTAAACTGGTGTTTGCATGAATGATTTGACCCCATCCTCTAAGCAGAATAAAGAGCGCCAGTGTTTCACCAATATTAATATCGACCAAGAGCTTTAGAGGAATGATCATTAGAGGTATTCTAAAGATTTCTTCTGAAAAATGATGAATATCATTAAAGGCACTCATTTCTCTAAGCGAGTGATGAACTGAGTGAAACTGCCAGAAGAAACGGTTAGAGTGCTGCAACCGATGAAACCAGTAATAAAACAAATCAGCAGCTAAATAAGGAATAAAAGGTATTAGCAGCAGCCCTACAGTTTTGTAGATGAAGTTCTGTGATTGAGAAAGCTCAGACAAGTTCAAATGGAAGAGGGGCTGGTAATGATTAATAAACAGTAATTGTTCTATAAAAGTCTGTAGAGCGACGGTGATTAAGATATATACAACCCAAAAGTAAGCCCCTTTTAATTTGGATTTCAGTGATTGCTTCTCTCCTGGGAAAAGAAACTCAAGAATGGTGAGAATAAATGACGCGATCGCCACCATTTTGATATATTCGACTGCTCTGTCTGAAACTAAAGAGAAGTAAGCAACCATGAGCAACCCTTTGGTGTCTTAAGATTTATATTATAAACTCTTGCCTAGCTCAGTTGAGCAGTTTAACAAAGATTTCAACCGATGAACTAGAGTTGCTCCGCTCAAGGATGCTTGTTTGGGTTCACCCTCCAGATAGTCTTATGAGGTAGCTCTTTTTAAGGAGAATCAGCAATTTCTTTGCGATCGTTTTAGACCAGCGGATTGCGAAGTCGTCGATCGTGATTTTCATCAAGTGAGCAAATGGGATAGCTACCATTATTAGAATTATAAAAGAAATTAGGCAAATAAGGTCGTAACCAAAGGTAGATCCCCCTTTCAAAATGATCCATGAGGACAGTGAGTTAATCAACGGTTGATGAATTAGATATAAGGGAAAAGAAATAAAGCCAAGATAGACAAAAAATCGCTTAGAAAAAAAGGAACTTATACTTTCACTAGTAATCGCTAAATAAAGCAAGATTACAGATGCTATAGAGTGTATAAAAACATCGATATCAAGATTAAGTCTCAGAAGTAATGGTTGAAGAACAGTCAGATAGGCATAGGATTTTGACAACCCGCTAAACCCACCTAAATACAGCGATACAAGCAACAAACTACTAACCTGAATAGAGTTTAATCGAGGTAGAAACCTATGAAATCTGGCTAAAGTAGCTCCTATCAAAAAGGAAAGTAAATAAATCTCAAATCTTTTATTAACAGTTAAGAAAAGGAATGCAATGACTACTGTATTGACAAGGTTGAACTTATTTTTGTACGCAGACAACGAAAATATAAAAACTAGAATTGAACCTAGAAATTCTATTGGCATTGTCCACAGAACGAGATTGTATAATTCTGGAAACTCGCTATTCCCAAAACAAGCATCTACCAAGACATTCTTCAAGAGATGTGTAATATCAACGGGTAATTTAAAGAGATTAGTGTAGTCAAGCATCTGATTAGCTCCGTTCGATATCGACAGTTCTTGAATATGATAAAGATTAAACTTAATCAAGAGAGCCGCGAACAAAGACGAAAAACCAGCCGGGATGACTAGCCTTGGATAACGTGATAAAGCTCTGAGATAAATAATAGATGAATCGCCTGTTTCAAAAAACCTCAGTGTTAGAATGAAGCCGCTTAGAACAAAGAATAAGCAAATTGCAAAACTTCCTTTGTAGAAGAAAGTGATTGGCGAATGGAAAAGAAAAACTTCCCACGATGAGTGAGAAATACTACTGACCCCATTAGCTGCTGCTGGAGAAAAGACGACAATGACGTGCCACAGCAGCACAATCAAAACCGACACTCCCCGCAGCCCATCCACAAACTCTACCCTCAAGGGCGGCTCAAACTCGACTTTCTTTGTTTCGGAAGGAATCATCAGCTTTTGATTTTAGTGCTTGGCGATCGCTCTAAAATCAATGGTATTGCGAAACCGTTTAGAAATTAGTCGAAAACCTGGCGTATAGTTTGTAGCAGCGCCAAGTAGACAACTCTGAGGGCAGATTCATCGGCAGGAAAAGCCCAATGGTTCTGCTCGTTGCTTGGCTAGACCAGTGCGGCTAAAAGCGCCTGTAGCTTGAGCTGAACTTCGGTCAATTCTCGATCGGGATTGGAACCTGCCACGATTCCCGCCCCAGCAAACAGTCTGGCATGACAACCATTCAGCACCGCAGAGCGAATGCCGACCGCAAACTCGCCGTTGCCCTGGTGATCGACCCAGCCGATCGGAGCCGCATAGAGCGATCGTTCAAACTGCTCATAGTAACGAATCTGCTCACAGGCAAGCTCTCTAGGCGCACCTGCCACTGCCGGAGTCGGGTGCAGTTTGGCGACCACATCCAGCAGGTGAACGTCGGGTGGAACAGTGGCGTGAATTGGCGTGTGTAAGTGTTGAATATTGGGAAGTTGCAGCAGCCGAGCCACCGATCGCTGCGTCTCTAGCCCCAATTCTGCTAAATGGCGCGTGATGAAATCAATCACGACTCGATGTTCGTGGGTTTCTTTTTGACTCGACAGCAAGCGATCGCCCAGTTGAGCATCCTCGATCGCGGTTTTGCCACGAGGAGCTGAACCTGCTAAAGCATCCGTTTCTAAATGCTGATTGTGAATTTTAACTAACCGTTCTGGACTCGCCCCAATAAAGGTCTGTCCCTGGCGATTATTGGTTGAAAAAATATAGCAATTGGAATAGAGGTGTCGTAAGTTTTTGAGAGACGAAACCAAATTAAAGGGAATCGGTGAAGTCACGTCTAGCGCGTGAGCTAAAACAATTTTATTAAAGTGATGATTTTGAATTGATTCTAATGCCGATAAAACGGATTTCTTAAAGTGATTGGTATGGGAAAAGTCTTGTTTTCTGAGAAAATTTGGGGAGTCGATCGCTAGATCAATGACGTTGTATTTTACGGCTCGAATCGCCTGAAATCCCTGCCAGATCTGATGAGATGTTCGATCTAGGTCTAGGGTTTGATCGAGGATGATATTCGCCGCGATCGTGCAGCGATCTGCCTGACGAGACACTTGCCAGCGAGGGAGAAAAACCGATGCAGATGGAAAAGACGGATTCTCTTTAATTTGCTCGTCAAAGAATGAGAAATTACAGAAAAAATGTGCCCCCGAAAAGGGAGGTTCTGAGTCTCCAAATTGAATCATATTAGCTAAAGCGTTGCGGATAAATTCTTTTGCTTCAGCAAATCGATTCTTGCCCTCGGTTTGTAGCTCGATCACCGTATCGATCCCCAAAATCGCTTCTTGCTGACCGCTTTTCTCAAAATAAAAGTGTCTCTGATCAGGCTTAACAATCGCCTGAAGAACTGCTAGCGGATCGACGGATTCTATCTCTAACGAAATGCTGACAATTTGAGGAGATTGACGAACGTTCGCCCTTTTACAAGTCGATAGAAATTGAGCGATCGCTTTCTGATTTTGAACCAGATCGAGCCGATAAGGGGTGATAGTCATGCGGATATCAACTAAACCATCTCTTTAAGCTGATTCTACTGGCTGAAGGATCGGGTTTTCGATCGAGCGTCGCCCTATCACCTCTAACCGAAAATCGTCAGGCGGCACAAACGTGATGCCGCGCCGCACCGGACGCACCGGGCGATCGTAGTTGGTTTGAAAATCATAGTTTGATAAAACCGTTGCCAACACGAGCTTCATCTCAAACAGCGAGAGCGCCATGCCCACACAACTCCGACTGCCGCCGCCAAAGGGCAAAAACTCAGACGGTGAGAATTTTTGAGTGATAAATCGATCGGGATTAAAGCGCTCTGGCTCTGGGTAAGTGTCGGCTCGATGATGCGCCAAATAAATGCAGGGCACCAAAATCGCCCCCGGCTCAAACTCATAGCCCTCGATTTGAACGGTTTGTTTGACTTTGCGCGGCTGAGAGATCAGGGCGATCGGATACACACGCAAGGCTTCCTTGCAAACAGCGGTCAAATAAGGCAACTGCGACAGCGCTGTCGGATCGGGATTCTCACCCAATGTTTGAAGTTCAGTCAGCAAGCGATCGAGACAGTCCGGGTGGCGATGAATCCAGTAAAATGCCCAGGCTAAACCCGACGCGGTAGTTTCGTGTCCAAGCAGCAGTAAGGTCATCAACTGGTCGCGCAGTTCGATATCGCTCATCGATTCGCCTTGATCGTCGGTGGCACTCATTAGCACCGAGAGAATGTCGGTTCGACCCGCTAGGGATTGGGAGCGACGATCGCCAATCTCGTCATAAATCAGCGCGTCAATCTCTTGCTGTTGAGCCAAAAAACCGCCCCACGGACTCCAGCGCCCCAAATTTTGCTGAAGCATCGGGAAGAAAAACTGCGTCGAGTAAAGCGGTGAGGTAATAGCTTCGAGTAAATGACTCAGCAAGCTTTTCAGTCGTTCATAACGCGCTCCGGGCACCATGCCAAACACGACCTGCAAAATCACCTGAAGCGAGATTTCTGACATCTCTTCACGAATGGTTAGCGATCGTCCAATCTGCCAGTCTGCCATTTGCTGTCGCGCCAAGTCACAAATGACGCGCCCCTGACTATAAAGCTGTTCTCGATGCAGGGCGGGCATCAGCAACTGTCGCTGTCGCTGGTGGCGTTGCCCCTCTTGCATGATCACCGACTGATCGCCCACCAACGGACGAAAAATGTGGGTCACTTTGCCAAACTCAAACGAGTCTGCCAGCGTTGTAAAGATCGCCTGAATCGAGTCAGGATGGCTAAAAAAGACAACAGGCGGCGAGTTGATGCCCAACACCCGCAGCGTAAAAGTGTCGCCATATTTTTGGGCACAGCTTTCGAGAAAGTCAATTGGTTGAGCCACGATCGCAAGGGTTTGCAGCAGCGAAGGCAACCGAGATCCATCAGGCAATTTCATCAAGGCATTTCTACGAGCGTCTGCAATCTAGTCTAGAGGGATTCCGGTGTCAGGGTTCGAGGAATTAGAAGTCTTAATTTAGCTTTGCCTCGGGCAAACTGAAAGAACATCGGGCAACAGGATAAAGGATATGCCAGGTAATGAACTAGAGGTTTGTAGATTTTTGTTTGTGAATAGGGGACAGATTCACTTGAATCATATTGGACGGGTGGAGGATGTTGCAGCTCCGATGGTGGGGAGCGATCGCTATAGTTCTCTTCAGTCTCTCGACGACCTCTTCAAAATTTCGACCTCTCACTCGGGTAAGAAAGCCGATGTTTATCTTAACGATCGAGGCGTTTCGATCAAACAATCCGGCGGAAGTTTTGCCTTTAATCGGTTGCAGCGAGCCAACCTCTTTGAGGTGTACACAAGTCTAGGCTTAACCCATCCTGAAGCGATCATCGCTAAGATTGACCGGGAGGTTCACAAGTTTCATCAAGGTCTGCTTCCCAGCAGAAATCAACCTTGGCAAACCTTCTTCTCGGAGCAAGATTTTGAGACGCTGATGATTTTTTTAATGCTGAAGGGCAGCCCCAATCAGGGTTTGTCGAGCCATCCAGCAGAATTCATCTTAGAGGCATCCCAAACAGTGAGCAGCAATAGAGATCTTGCGCTCTATTCCTTTGATGAGTATTTTGAGCGGTACAAACTAAAATTTGAAGTTGCTATTAGAAGACAATGGATCGGTCAGGAAAGTGATTCTGAACATTCCAGAGCGTTAGGAATAGCGCGCAAAGTTGAGAATGCACCCTGGGTTTTTGATGATGTTATCGGGCAGCCAAAACTGCATAAGACCACTCAGCGAAGATGGCGTGAGGATTTTCCTGAGTCCGACCGAAGGACGGTCTATTTCTTAATGATCGAAAAGAAAAAGTAGTGATGGTATTTTAAGCAATCTGGAGACTTAGTTGTTCCGGTGAGATGGTGGTCTGGGATGGTTTGAAGCTAGAAGATAGATCGTGATAGATTGCCTTAGCCAGGGCAAAGCCCAGATTGGCAGGAACCGCATTGCCGATCATTTTATAGGCGGCACTGAGATCTCTGTAGTGAAAAATAAAATCATCAGGGAAGGTTTGAACCCTGGCGCACTCTCGTACGGAAAGCCTTCGGTAAGCAAACGGTGAATGCTGATCGAAGGCAAACTTGTCTTTCTCGACGAACAGCATTTTATTAGCTTGGGGATGCAGCGGTGCGTGTCTGCCACCCGCTTGAATGGTAAATGAAGGCTCATTCCAGGAACGAACCCGGTTACGAGACAGATACATACTAGAAAAGCCGCCAATCATATATTCATGATTGGGCAAAAGACAGGCTTCAGCGTTGGTTTTATTCGTGGCTAAAGCTGGAATTGCCGTCTCTCGCAAATCCCAGATGGCGTGTTTGAGCGTGGGAATTTGAGGCAATAAATCAACGTTGTCGAAGTCAAATTGCTTTTGAAGATCGCGATGGTAGCCCACAAAAATCACCCGTTTTCTTTCTTGGGGGACATTGTGGTTCATAGCATTGAGCAGTTTGAGAGAAACGCGGTAGCCCACTGATTCAAAGGCGGCGATGATGTTGTCGATCGAGCCACGATGTTTCTCATGAAGCATTCCAGAGACATTCTCAGCCAAAAAGAACAGCGGCTGTTTTTCCTTCAAAATGCGGACATATTCTAGAAATAATTTGCCCCGATCGTCCTCTAGACCTCTCTGAGATCCTGCCTCGCTCCAACTTTGGCAGGGAGGGCCGCCGATGATGCCCACACAGTCAGGGATTTCGTTTGACGAAATTTGTCGAATGTCTCTTCTATCTAAAACGGTGTTGGCGTGGTTTGCTTCGTAGGTCGCCCAAATATCTTTGTCATATTCGTTTGCCCAGACGATATCAAAGCCTGCTTTGAGGAATCCTAAGTCTAATCCGCCACAGCCTGAGAAGAGAGAAACAAGTTTTGGGGTCATATGACTTCAGCAGAGTTAGAAAAAGTCTGAATCTTTAAGATTAAATGCCGCTCATTCTAGACGGTTAAGCAGCATTTTTATTAGTACCTTTGTTTTAGAGGATTTTATTCCGCTCATCGGCTAGTTGTCAATCTAGCGAACCTGCATTGAATTTTGAGATTGGTATGACCCCCAATCCCCGTTGTAACGTTTCTATAACACCCCTCCAATGCTCCAAACCAGATGGGAAACTGAGAAACACAGCATTATTGAGTCTTCTGGCAGCTAGAGGAGTTTTGTTGATGACGACCAGGACGATCGAGCGGGCGAATAAAAAACTCTGGTTTGCCGCCATTAAACCCCCGATGTATAGCGTGGCAATCATGCCGATTTGGGTCGGTTCAGCCGTGGCATTTGCTGAAACCCATCGGTTTAATGCGTCAATTTTCTTCACGTTTTTGATCTCTGCCATTTTGATTTTGGCTTGGGAGAATTTTAGTAATGACGTGTTTGACTCGGAAACTGGAGTCGATGTCAATAAGAAAAATTCTTTGGTGAATATGACGGGCAATAAGCCCCTGATTTTTTGGATCAGTAATCTTTGTCTCGCAGCCGGATTGCTGGGCATCAGCACGATCGCCGCTCGACAACAAGATTTTACGGTGATTGGGCTAATTTTGCTGTGCTGTGGCATTGGCTATATCTATCAGGGTCCGCCGTTTCGCCTTAGCTATAAAGGGCTGGGAGAAATTCTCTGTTTCTTTGCGTTTGGTCCGCTGGCGTTTGCGGCGACTTATTACAGCCAAACCCAAGCCTGGTCAGCTACGAGTTTTGCTGCGTCGATCGTCGTTGGCATTGCCACTAGCCTGATTTTGTTTTGCTCTCACTTTAACCAGGTGAAAGACGATGCAGCGATCGGCAAAAAATCCCCGGTGGTGCGGTTGGGGACGAAGCGATCGGCGCAGCTTTTGCCGTGGATCTGCGGCAGTCTCTATGCGCTGACCACTCTCTTTGTGATGCTGAACGTTTTTCCTGTTTGGACGCTGTTGATTTTTCTTAGCTTGCCTGTCGCCCGAAAGCTGTGCAGATTTATCGGGTCGCAGCACGATCAACCCCACAAACTCACCTTCTGTCGCTTAATTGCTGTTGAACTCCATTTTTGGAGCGGGTTGCTTTTAGGGTTGGGCTTTATGTTGACGCAACTGGTTTAGAAATGCGGATGTTGAGAATCAAGGGATGAATATGCCCCCTAACCCCCAATTCTGGGGGAACAAGATTCGCTCAAAGTCCCGCAAAATTGGGGGATTTAGGGGGCTGCCAGAATGACAATAACTCAACGATTTCCTACAAGCAGCAACGCCGAAATGCGATTTGAGTATCGTCCTTATCGTCGATCGTTTCGTCGATCGTTGCAGACGAGTCATGGGGTTTGGACGGTGCGAGAAGGCATTATTTTACGTCTCACTGATGATCATGGATGCGTTGGTTTTGGCGAAATTGCGCCGCTTTCTTGGTTTGGTTCAGAAACGTTTGAGGAGGCGATCGAGTTTTGTCAGCAGTTGCCTGATGGGATTTATGGAGAGACGATCGCCGCAATTCCGGCTCATTTATCGGCGTGTCAATTTGGCTTTGAATCTGCATGGGAAACTTTGCAACCGTTTTCAAATGAACACACCACCCTTGCAAATTCTGTAAGCCCCCAAAGTCCCCCAGCATTGGGGGACTTTGACTCTTGTTCCCCTCAGACTTGGGGGGCTAGGGGGGCAAAAACTGCTGTAACAACCGATTTAAAAAGCGAATCTGAGTTGACCTACAGCGCTCTTTTGCCGACTGGATTTGCCGCCCTCGACTCCTGGCAAGATCTGTGGAGTCACGGCTATCGCACTTTTAAGTGGAAGATTGGCGTTACTGACATTGAGGATGAAATTCAACGATTTGAGCAACTTGCTGACGAACTCCCAGCTAAAGCGTTTTTGAGACTAGATGCCAACGCAGGACTGACAGTCTCACAGGCTGAAATGTGGCTTCAACACTGCGATTCTCTAAACAACCCCGATCGTCCAACTTTGGAATTTTTAGAACAACCTCTCGCAGTCGGTCAATTTGATCAAATGCAAGAACTGAGCCAGAAACACTCAACGTCGATCGCCCTCGATGAATCAGTCGCCACTTTGGATCAGTTGCGAGATTGCTATCAAAAAGGCTGGCGAGGAATTTTTGTGATTAAACCTGCGATCGTCGGATCTCCATCTCAATTACGCAAATTTTGCCAAGAAACTGCGATCGATGCCGTCTTTTCTTCAGTGTTTGAAACCGCGATCGGACAACAAGCCGGACTGCGACTCGCCGCAGAACTGTCGCTCAAAAATCGCGCGGTTGGATATGGAACCGCTCACTGGTTTGATGAATTAATGGAGGAGGGCGAGCGGCTGTGGCAACGTCTCTAATTCACCACCGAGAAAATTGGCTGATCGGCTACAGCAGTCGAGAACTCACCGATCTAGCAGAGCAGCGATATCAGGCGCTCAAACGATATTCAACGCCTCCGACCATTTTGCTAACAGAACGGAACCCGATCGAGTTTCTTGCCGGATTTATCGCGGCGTGTTCTGCCAATTGCTCGATTTTTTTGGGCAACCCCGATTGGGTCGAAGCCGAATGGCAGCAGGTGTTTGAATTAGTCACTCCAGATCTAATTTGGGGAGAACCCGCGCCATCTTTTAATGTCAGTTCGACAAACCCTGACGAACCGTCCCCCAACTCCCAGCATTGGGGGAGATGGAGTTCAAAGTCCCCCAATGCTGGGGGATTTAGGGGGCACGACAGACCCGTAACGAAGCCGCCGAATTCACGTGTTTCTAGAGGCGTTCATCCCATAAAATCATTTCCCGCGCTTCACGCTTCACCGCTGATCATGATTCCGACTGGCGGCACGTCAGGTAAAATCCGATTTGCGATGCACACCTGGGAGACGTTGACGGCTTCGGTTCAAGGATTTCGGCAATATTTTGGAGTCGATCGCGTCCATTCGTTTTGCGTGTTGCCGCTCTATCACGTCAGCGGCTTAATGCAATTCATGCGATCGTTTCTCTCAGACGGACAGTTGGTCATCCTTCCCTGGAAAGCCCTAGAAGCTGGAGAAGTCCAATCTATCAGTCCTCAAAACTTTTTTCTCTCGCTCGTTCCGACCCAACTCCAAAAACTTTTATCTCACCGTCAGACCGTTTCCTGGCTGTCTCAATGTGAAACGATTTTGTTGGGCGGTGCGCCTGCTTGGGCAGACTTGTTAGATCAAGCACGATCGTACCAACTGCCGATCGCGCCCACTTATGGCATGACCGAAACTGCATCGCAGATTGTCACCCTCAAACCAGAAGATTTCTTAAAGAGCAAACTCGGCTCTGGACAAGCATTACCCCACGCTCAAATTACCATTACCAGCGAGACAGGCGAACCGTTAGCGATCAGCAAAACCGGAAAAATCACCATTCAAGCCGACTCATTGATGTTGGGTTACTATCCCAACTTTTTGCAGCAACCTGTTTATCAACCCGATGATTTGGGATTTTTTGACTCGCAAGGCTATTTGCAGATTGTCGGACGCGATAGCAACAAGATTATTACGGGAGGCGAAAACGTCTTTCCGGCAGAAGTTGAGGCAGCAATTATGGCAACCAAACTCGTCAAAGATGTCTGCGTGTTAGGCATCTGCGATCGCGTCTGGGGTCAAGCCATCACTGCCGTGTATGTGCCTCAACATTCAGACGTTTCTGACCAAACATTGATCACTTCCCTTGAGAAAACCCTCAGCAAATTCAAGCGCCCCAAATATTGGATATCGCTCGAAAACCTGCCTCGAAATCCTCAAGGAAAGATCAATCACCCACAACTCAGGCAAATTATCGCAGCGAAGACTGATACGTCGATGATTCCTGCCAAAGTTTAAACAAAATAAACTCTGCTCGCTCACACAACGTACCGGGGAGCGAGTCGCCCAGTTCGGCTAGAAAGATGCCTTCCTCGCTGCTGGTGGTTTGCGCGATCCAAGTTCCTCGCAGGCTGACCTCAATGAATTCTGCATCGCATTGACAGAGCGAGATCGTGTCATTGAGCGATCGCGCCACCACTGCGTCCAGCAGTTTCCAAGCCTGCAAGTTTGCAGACAGCAAAAAGGTCGCAGTGCCCGGTTCGACAATCAGCCGTTGCCCGACTCGCATCGCCAACACCACCCGCAGCATGATCAACTCTTCGAGCGAGTGGTTAATGCGCTCAATAGTGATCCCCGTTTCGGTATAGGTAAACTTCAACATTCCTGGTGGCTCCTATGTTCCAGGGTTTACACGTTTCAAGGGTTTACAGTTTCAAAATGGGCAGACGATCGCTTGATTAACGTCAGTCCGACGGGTTTTTCGCTTCGTTCACATCGGCTTCTGCCCCCTAAGTCCCCCATTCTGGGGGACTTTGAACCGGAATTTTTGGCTTGAAGTCCCCCAGAATGGGGGATTTAGGGGGCTTCCCGAATTCACACTGCCTTCGGCTCAGCAAAGCTGTTCGGAGCGAATTATTTCTGTCGAACTGACGCTAGATAGCTTCATCGCAACTGCTCCGTTTTCCGTTGGTTGTCAATTAAAAACCTCCGCTTCTGGTAAGTGTGAAGCGGAGGCTAGAAAAACTACTTGAGCGTTTTCTGGCTAGACCGGGACAGGAACGCGCCTGACCCTCCCGCTTCGGAGTGATGGTTGAATATTGGAGGAGCGATTGATCTCGTGAACCTTGCCCGTAAACGGCAAAACTACGGCTCTGCTCGACTCGCAAGGATGATCGCCGATGTGATTTCCTAGCCAGAACGATGTAAATGAGAGCCGTAGAGATTTCATTGCAGAAGATTTAGAGGACTTAACTTGCAGTCTACAGTTAACATACTACACTTGTAATATAAAAGTGTCCAGCTACTTTGGAGGAAGACCATGCATACCTTAACTCGCACCACCACCACTGAAATGGAAGTCACCAGCATCCGTCTGGAACGAGAGTTAAAGGAACAGTTAAAATCGCTGTCTGGCAATCAGGGCTATCAGGCATTGATTCGAGATATTTTGTGGAACTATGTCCAGCAAAAATCGGGTGACTATACGCCAACCATCGCTGCGTCTGATTTTCGAGCCACGATCGCAGCTACCGCTCAACAAGAAGAACACTGCGCCCTGACGGGAACGGTGATTCGATCGGGCGACGCAATGATGCTAGGGTTCACGACCGAAGGCAATTTAATTCCGCTCAGTCTGGGCAGCCTGTCATGAAATGAGCGTTTTGAGTTTTGAATGCGCTAAATTCAAAACTCAAAACGATTCAAAGCTTTGCTATGATGATGAAGCAGAAAAACGCGGATGTGGCGGAATTGGTAGACGCGCCAGATTTAGGTTCTGGTTTCGCAAGAAGTGAAGGTTCAAGTCCTTTCATCCGCATAGACTCGTAGGGGCATGGCACTGCCGTTCCAACTGCTATCGCAACCACCAATATTATTTACAAGATCGTCCGGCACCAGATTCATGAATCAGTGCCCCATTTCACTCATCCGATAGATTTCAAGTCGCCCCAAATCTGAGACGTTGAGAAAGTAATCAAAGCGTTCTGGAAAAGCTATGTTTGGGGTTAACGAAATCAAAACAGTCGCACTGCTAGGACTGCTGAGTGGCTTGCTAGTGCTAGGCGGATATTATCTAGTCGGTAACGAACAGGGTCTTTATCTGGGTTTGGCATTTGCAGCAATGACGAGCATCGGCTCCTGGTATTACTCCGATAAAGCTGCCCTCGCTGCCTACGCCGCCCAACCGATCGAGCGAAACGAAGCTCCTGAACTGTTTGACATGGTGGCAAAACTCAGCGATCGCGCAGACATCCCCATGCCGAAGTTGTTCTTCGTGCCCACAAAGTCGCCCAACGCCTTTGCGACGGGACGTGACCCCAATCATGCTGCGATCGCCGTCACTCAAGGAATTGTAGACTTACTGACTCCTGAAGAATTAGAAGGGGTGTTGGCGCACGAATTGACCCACGTTAAAAATCGCGATACGCTGACTCAGGCGGTTGTGGGCACGATCGCAGGTGCCATCACGTTTCTAGGACGAATCCTGACGTTTGGATCGTTATATGGTCCGGTTTATCGGGACGATCGTCGAAATACCAATCCGTTTGGTCTGCTCTTTTTAATCGTTCTCGCTCCCCTTTCAGCCGCTATCATTCAGTTAGCCATTTCTCGAACTCGCGAATATTCGGCTGACCAGGGTTCGGCGCAGATCACGCAAAATCCGCAAGCGTTAGCGAGTGCGTTGCAAAAATTAGAAACGGTTGGACATCAGATTCCAATGAATGGCAATCCGGCAATGTCACCCTTACTAATCATCAATCCGTTATCTGCTCAAGGATTGCAGTCTCTCTTTCGCACTCATCC
>JAYVFW010000113.1:0-18026 GCA_043772715.1 Phormidesmis sp.
CTTTGAACCGGAAATTTTAGCTCAAAGTCCCCCACACGCGGGGGATTTAGGTAGCTCTCCCGAATTCACAATCGAAGCAACCCACTTCTGTTGAACTGACGTTAAAATCACGAATCCTCTAGCCTCACAACCTCCTCAATAGTGTGTCAGCATCCGTGATTTCTGCCAATCGTAGTCGAATTTAGTGTTTTTGTTCGGTTGCGATCGGCAATAAGATGCGAGAACCTTCTGTTTGCAGGGTGAGCGTGATGATTTGAGCCGCGATCGCTTTGCTCTCTCCGGGCGTAGCTCCGGTTCCCGCATTCACCGGGTAGGCAGGAAAACAGGCTGCACTAAGGCTAAGTCGAATTGCACTCCCTTGAGCAATCTGAATGCAAATAGGCTGAAGAATAATCTGCACGGGTTCGGTCACTTCATCAGAGGTGACTCGCCGATAGCCTTGAGAGATGTTGTAAACCCCGCCGTTGGGATGAACTTCGGACAGCACCGCCGACAGATCAAAACTAGGCATATCAGCAGTGCAATAGAGCGCGACGATCGCTTGCCCAATCAAATTCAGCCCGTCCGCAAAAGGCGCAGAGGTGTAGGTGAGAATATCACTTCGACAATCCAGGGAGGCGCGATCGCACGAGCCAGACGGTGCAGACGCATGACCACCGAGCGCGGGAACGGGTCGCCAAGGGTCATGAACCAGTTGATCAAAGGCAGACGCACCCGGAGCCGAGGTTAACAGCCCATCAGCGTCCGTGATGCCAGCCAGTCCGGTGCTGGTGAGATAGTAGGGAGTTTTAGGGTCACTGGGCAAATGATCGGACGATCGCCACTGGTTGCTTCCAAGTTCAAATAATTTGACGGATGGTTCGTTCAGCAGCCCGGTGTCAATGCCTTTGAGAAATTGGTCAAACCACCGAATCTGAGCGCGATCGCACACACTCGCCGCCTCTGATCCATAATCCACTGCCCCGACTTTGCGACCCCACGGCAAATGTGCCCACGCTCCCACTAATAAATGCTGAGGCTGTTGGCTACGCGCTGCCATTGCGTTGTAGAGATTTAACGTGCCGCGCATAAAGGTGTCGAACCAGCCGCCAATATGCAGCATCGGCAGATCAAACGCCTCAAGGTAGGTTTTGGGAGATAGCCGCTGCCAGTAAGGATCAGATGGGGGACGATCGAGCCAATCGTGATAAAACGAATCTGCCGCCAACTGACACATAATCGCGGGACGGGCAGGAATAGAATCATGCAGCGGCAAGTTTCTCGCAGCTTGAGAAAGCGCTAAAAATGCCGCTTCGTCAGCTTTGAGTCGTGCCGTTTCTGCCGCGACTTGAATCGCCCATCCTAGGTTTGCTTGTAGACAAAACGCCCCACCCTCGTAAGCCCAATCGTGGTAGAGGTCATAGCCCAACATCGCGGGACACAACGCCTTGAGCGCAATGGGACGCTTCACCGCCGCGTAGAGTTGAGTCATGCCTTGATAGGAAAACCCATACATCCCCACCACGCCACTGCTCTGAGGAAGCGCTGCCGCCCAATTCACCGTGTCGTAGCCATCTTCGATCTCATGTTCAAACAGCCGAAACTCTCCTTCAGAAGTGCCGCGACCCCGCACATCTTGAATCACCACAATATAGCCGTGAGCTGCATACCAAATCGGATGAGCATAAACGATCGTCGATGCGATCGCCCGCCCATAAGGTTGTCGCATCAGCAGCACCGGAAACGTGCCAACTGCATCGGGGTAATAAACATCTGCATCCAAACGCACGCGATCGCGCGTCTGCATCGAATGAGTCTGCTTAGACAACACCTTAAACATGAGAAAGCTTGGGAACGGGAGTGCGCCGCAAAACGGCGATATCTTCTTCGTCTAGCTCAACCCGATCGCCACTGCGAATCAGTTCGGCAAAGTCTTCGTTTGGCACCATAAAACACAGAGCATAAAGTCGCTCAGAACCCGTGTTTTTGACTTCATGGATTCCCGTCGGCGGAACGAGAAGACTGTCACCTGTCTGAATCGGCACTTCTTTGCCGTCACAAATCGCCAGACCTTGACCTTTGAGAATAAAAAACATCTCGATCGCCATTTGATGACGATTGGGCGGCGTTTTTCCCCCAATATCAAAAATTTCTACACAAAACGTCATCGAAAAATTGGCGATCGCAGGGTCAAACACGATCGCCAACCGATTTGAATCGTTAGGGCTAATGCGATAAGCCTGATAATCTTGCGGAGATTTGACTACGGCGATTACACAACTGTCTTCGAGCATGAGAGTGTCCTCATAAAAGTAGCGAATAGTCTGGTGTCAGCGTGTGATCGCACTCAAAATCGCCTCAGATTCGGTGACAAATCCAAAGCATTGTTTGACGTTATACAAGGTAGCTTGCCAACAAAAATCAGGCGAAGTCGTGGCAGTGCAGTCTTTGATTAAACAACAGTCATAGCCTAAAAAGTTCGCGTCTTGTAAGGTTGTCATGACGCACTGATCAGCATTTACCCCTGCAAAAAAGAGCGTCGTTTTGCCCAAGTTGCGGAGAATGCTATCGAGTGGCGTGTCCCAAAAGCCACTCATCCGATACTTATCCACACAGACATCTTCGGGCGCTTGGGTTAGCTCATCGACGACAGCGGCTCCCCAACTTCCTGCCATCAGCACTGGCGCTTGATTGTGAGGTAATGGACCGCCCAGCCCAATGCCCGACCCAGTGGGATTGTAGACGTGAAGAGCCGCCGCACTAATGTTGAGCAAATCAGGACGGTTGCCCCAGTTGACCCAAATTACAGGCACTTGCTGACTTCGTAGCACTGGTAAGAATCGTTGGAGGGGCGCGATCGGAGTCTTGGCTGGGCTGACATCGACTCCAATATGCGCTAACCAGCCATCAGCATGACAAAAATCATTCTGCATATCGATGACTAGAATCGCGGCTTTGGCTAAATCAAGGCGCAGCGTCTTGGTGTCTGTCGCGATCGCGATTGGCTTTGGCTCTAAAGGCGGTCGAGTAATGTCGGCGGTGTCTGCATCGACTGCCCAAGCGTTGGGGGCAATTCCTAAAGTTTTGAGAGATAGATTCATGGGGGTGATTGAGAAAGAATTCAACGACACGAGCAACGTTTAAGGGAACTCTACCAGGGGATCACGCTTCATTGTTCACTATGAATGACTTTAGGGATGCGGTTCATCGAGTTATACCAATGCTCGGAGGAAATTGCGACTGATCGTTTAATCCGACGGGGCACGGCGTGCCATGCCCCTACGCGGATTTGTTGCATTCATAAATCCAATGGGTATTACGCCAAAAATCTGTCTTTTGATATTCAAATAAGAAACAAAGTTTAATTGTTCTAATTAAACTTTTTGAGACGGCAGAGTGATGGGTTTGCTGATCAAACTAAACGTCCAAATCACTCATTTCAGACTATAAATATCTCACCCCAACTGATCCCGCCTTATGCGCCTCTCGACCGTCACAGTCTGCACTCTCGCCGCGCTCTCTACGGGGGCTGTCTGCCAAAACGCAAACGCTGCTGTTTTAGAAACGCCTACGATCGAGAACTCTGCCGATGTTGTAGTTGCGACTGACGCGATCGCGCCTGCGCCCATTCCCAAAATTGTCCCGCCTGAAACGATCGTTTCTCAAGAGTTTTCCACGCCTTCAAAGACATCAGTAAAGGCATCGGTGCGGGTGGCTCAAACCAACGCTCAATATTATCAAGACTATCAACCTACGGCGGCGACTCCAGCGATCGCTCAATCCCCACAAATAGATGCTGCTCCGCCGATCGCAACCCCTACAGCTTCGGTTCAGACCACGCCGCCGACTTCGATTAATCAGCCGACTTGGATCATTCCTCAAAATGTAACTCCCCCGATCGTCAACCCTCCCACAACCCCGATCCCTAAACCGATCGTCAATCCGTCTCAGCCGCTGCCCTCTGATTTAGTGGTGACAGCAACCGACGTGCAAATCGTGGGTGCAGATCCTGAGCTACAGCAGATTGTTCGCAGCAACATTCGCACTCAACCCGGTGGTGGCACGAGTCAAAGCCAGCTTCAAGCAGATGTGGCGGCAATTTTAGAAACGGGTTTGTTTAGCACTGCCAGCGTTAACAGTCGCGCAAACTCCAACGGGTTAAGTGTCACCTTTCAAGTGCAGCCGATCGTGGTGCGGTCTGTGCAATTGGTCAATGCTCAAGCGCTCACGCCTGCGGTGGTGAATGAGATCTTTCGATCGCAGATTGGCACGATCGTCAACCCTTCGGCACTCAATCAAGGCGTACGACAAATCAATCAGTGGTATGCCAAAAATAACTATAACTTGGCGCGAGTTGTCGCCTTGCAGCCCAGTCGAGAAGGCGTATTGACGATCGAAGTCGCTGAAGGTGTGATTAGCGATGTGCAGATTCGATTCACCGATGAGCTAGGCAAACCCGTTAACGACAAAGGCGAACCGATTCGCGGCAGAACTCAAGAGAGCTTTATCAAACAGCAGGTGCAAATCAAGCCAGGGCAGGTTTTTAGAGAAGATATTGCGCGACAAGATCTGCAAAAACTCGTTCAAACTGGGCTGTTTACTAACGCTCGTGTCAGCTTAGAAGGAGACGCAAAACGGACGATCGTCGTCTACAACCTCGCCGAAGCTCGGACTCGTGCGGTTAACGCTACGGGCGGCTACAACACCGACTTAGGTTTGTATGGCGGTGTCAACTATCAAGACCGCAACGTGGCAGGAATCGGACAGCAACTCAGCACCAATATCTTGATCGGAACAAGAGACGCTCAATTCGACGGACGGTTTGTCAACCCCTACCGCGACAGCGCACCCGACAAGCTAGGCTATAGCATTGATGCCTTCCGACGCAGAGGGCTGTCTCGCGTGTTTGATGACAACGTTAAACTGGCAAATGGCGATCGCGTTCGAGAAGGACGATTTGGCGGCGGTGTGTCGGTCAACCGTCCGATTGATCAAGACTGGAACGGGTCACTGGGCTTAAACTATAACCGCGTCAGCCTGCGAGATGCGAATGGCAATGTGGTGCAGCGCGATCGCAATGGCAACCCACTTTCGTTTAGCGGCACGGGTATTGATGATCTGGTGTCGCTCAATTTCAACGCGGTTCGTGACCAGCGTGATAACCCGATCGATCCGACTAATGGCTCTCTTTTGAGTTTGAGCACTGAGCAATTTTTGCCGATCGGCAGTGGCAGCATTCTCGCTAATCGCCTTCAGGCAAACTACACGCAATATGTGCCTGTCAATATCTTAAACACGCTGAAAATTAAAAACGAGCCAGAAACGCTTGCCTTTAATATTCAGGGGGGCACCACGATCGGAGATCTACCGCCCTACAATGCCTATTCTCTCGGCGGTCCGAACTCTGTCAGGGGCTATGATGCGGGCGATATCGGCATTGCTCGCACTTATGTCTTAGCGTCGGCAGAATATCGCTTTCCGATCTACAGCATTATTGGGGGTGCAGTGTTTGCCGATTTTGCCTCTGATTTAGGATCGAGCCGATCGGTGTTAGGGCAACCCGGAATCGAGCGCGGCAGGCCCGGATCGGGGTTTGGCATTGGGGCAGGTGTGCGCCTCAAGTCACCCCTAGGAATTATTCGCGCTGATTTTGGGTTAAACGATCAGGGTGATAGCCGGGTGCAGTTTGGCTTTGGGCAAAAGTTTTAACCCTGATAGCCTGCCTCGATCGATCTCGCAGCCTCTAAAGCTTCAATCGGCTGATTGAATAAACGTCAGTTTGACGAGGTTTTTTGCTTCGTTAAGAGCGGCTTCTGCCCCCTAAATCCCCCATTTTGGGGGATTTAGGTAGCTCTCCCGAATTCACACTGCCTTCGGCTCAGCAAAGCTGTTCGGAGCGAACCACTTCTGCCGAACTGACGTTAAATAACACCATTGTTGTACTAGAGTTAACTTCAAAGCCAATCTTTTCGTAAAACGACTGCCGATCAGTGGTCATGAGATAGACTCGTTCGACTCGACATACATGAGAATGACTCAGCACCGTTTCTACTAACTTGCGTCCCAATCCTGCACCTTGATAGTCAGGATGAATCACAACATCCCAAATAGTGGCTCGATAGATTCCGTCAGAAATCGCTCTCGCAAACCCAATTAACCGATCGCCATCCCAAGCCGAGATTACGGGATTGCTGTGTTGAAGTGCGATCGCCAGATCCTCCAATCGTCGATCGCTGGCCCAAAATGCTGCAACCTGAAACAAGCGCTGAAGTTGCTGAAGATCGATCGGCTCTGGGCGATCGCAAAGCTGAATATGACTACAATCCATTCCTACCGTTTTTACCTTTACTGAATCTACACGCTGAAGTTGCTAATTTCAAGCATTGAGGTCGCTCATTTTTGTTAGAAGAATGATCACGAACCCCTCTATTCTGAATAGAGAAACATCTAGAGAAGATAGTGAGTCTAGATGGCAACGGGTTCTGTAACGTTCTTATCCAAACTGATTGAAACTTATGCTCCGTTTCACGCATCGTGTCAAAATTAACCCTTCTCAACTTCGCAGGCACCGACGTTCTCCGATCGTGCTAGTCGCGCTGCTGCTGATTTGGAGCCTGTGTTTAGGATGGGGATTGGCACAAGCGATCGAAGCCCCTCAACCTTCAGCCGTGGTGGGAACGGTGGATATCGTGCCCGATCGCTACAAATTTGGACAAGAGCTTTATTTAGAAAACTGCGCTACTTGTCACATTGGCGTGCCTCCAGCGGTTTTGCCCACGCAGACCTGGCGCGATCTGCTGCGAGATTCTCAGCATTATGGTGTTGAAGTCAAACCCTTGATCGATCCGCCGCGTCGGCTGGTGTGGAATTATTTGCAAACATTTTCTCGCCAAGTTGCAGTTGACGAAAAAGTTCCCTATCGCGTCTCTGAGTCTCAATACTTCAAAGTGCTGCATCCCAAAATAGAGCTACCGCGCAAGCTCGATCTTGCGAGTTGTGCGACGTGCCACCCCGGAGCCAGCCAGTTTAACTTCCGCAGCCTGACGGCAGAATGGGAAAACGCCCCTTAACGTTTAGGCGGAAAGAACAGCACTGGGTGCCAGCTTCGCCGGAGAATCTCCCCCGTAAAGCTCGGCACCGACCAGTTGAGCAGCTTGCCCATATTGTCGGTCGAAAGAACGATCGCGCTCGTGTCTGACTCTTGGGCAGCCGCCAACACTTCGGAGATCGGGTTGCCTCGTCTCACGTCTAGCGTCACCTCGACTCCGCAGCTTGCTAAGTCATCTCTCACAGGCTCTAGCGTGTCGCAAACCACTTGCTGCTGCTGTGCTAGCGTCAATTCGCGTCTGCCTCCTTCTTCGACCACCCAACAGATAATGACTCCTTGAAGGGCTTGAGCGCTCTGGGTTTGAACGCAGTGCTTGATCTGTTCGATCGCATACTTCGAGGCGTTGCTATCGTCATAAGGCAACAGCAAATAGCGCCACAAATGCTGACAGCGCAAACTCAGTTCTTCAGAGGTGTAGGTTGAGATCAGTTGGGGGCGCAGCGTTAGCAAAGGCACGATCGTGCGTTGAGATAGCTCGGTCGTGGTGCTGCCAAATAGCTTTTCGGTCAACAGATTGCGGGGTTGGGTGCCTAAAATAATCACGTCGGATTGATGGGTTGTGACCCTGTTTAAAATCACGTCCAAGGGTTTGCCCGCCTGCACTTCGACTTTAACATTTGCCCCTTCAGGCACCTGCTTTAAAGCAGCCGATAGAATCTCTTGGGCGCGATCGATCTTCTCAGCATCCGCTTTAGGAATGGTTGCCTCCTCGCGAAAGGGAACAGTGTGGAGAAACACAATCTGAGTCATGCCGCCTGCCACCAGACTCGGAACAAACTCAACTAAGCGCTGTAACCCGTCTGTTAAATCGGTGCAAATTAAAGGGCGCTGAAACATGAGCGAATCGACCTCCTAAAGGGACTATGAGGCATTTTTTCACAGTACCACTCTCTAAGATAAGTCGTTCGTCGTACGGATTACTCACCTGTAGTTACAAATTTAGGCAGAAGCAGATTGGTAACGTTCTTCACTAGACTAAAGAGGTAGCCGTGTAGAGATCTACAAGATCGGAGAAACGACTTTGAGTAGTTTGCAGACGTTTGAACTTGAGACAGCAGAGACGCTGGTGCAATTATCAATTTTGCTGTTTTTGGTGGTGGTAGTTGGGTTCTTTGTCGCGGCTGAATTGGCGATCGTCTCTGCCTCAAAGAGCGAAATTTATAGCTTGTCTCAAAAAACGGACGATCCCAGCACCAGCAAAGCGGCTGAATTAGTTCATCACGCTCAGACTCACCTAGAACAATACCTGTCTGTGACACAGACTGGCACGACAGCAGGAAGTCTACTGCTTGGCTGGTTGGGCGAAGACGCAACCGTTCACTGGGTCGAGCCTTGGATTAGTCGAATTCCGATCGACCGTCTGCCGGTGATGATCACGTCTCATGCGATCGCGGCGACGGTTGCCTTTCTGCTCGTCACTTATGTCGAAATTCTGTTAGGTGAGTTAGTCCCTAAAGTCTTGGCGGCGAATGCGCCTGAGCAAACGGCTCTCCTGCTGATTCGTCCGTTAGAGTTTTGCTCTCGGCTATTTTTTCCGGCGCTGGTCGTGCTCAATGCCAGTGTGCGAGTTTTGACGGGAGGAGTTGTTCGCAAACCAAAAACGGCTTTTCTATCGGCTTCTGAGGCTCCTTTAGTTCAAAACGATGCTCACTCTGCGTTGATTGCTGGCTCCTTGGATCTGCCCACCATTAACGAGAAATTGGGATTAAGTTTGCCGATTCAGGAGGCTTATACGACGCTGGCAGGATTTATGATCTACCAGTTGGGGCGGGTTCCGTCTCAGGGCGATCGCATTCAGTGGAGCGAGTTAGAACTAGAGGCGGTGCGCGTCACCGACGATCGGGTTGAAACTATTTTGCTGCGTCAAGTCACTCGTCCATTAGTCAATTTTGCTGCCGAGACAGAATTCGTTGACGAATTGCTTACGCCGACTCCCTAAATTCTTTATAAAACCCCATTTTCTAGCTCTTCTAGATAAATAAATTTAGGCTCTTTTACACCTGCTTTTTTTCTAATTTCTACTAACGCTGGAGACTCAAAAAACGTTCTTGCATTCTCTAAAGATGACCATCTAGAAAAGTGAACAATGCTATTTGTGTCGCGATCGTATTCTAATAGCTGATAACTAATTTCTCCAGCATCTTTTCTGATGTTGATGGCTCATCAAAGATGGTTTTCCACGTTGGATAGTCTTCTACTTCATGAATGATCAAAACGTGTTGCACGGTTGATATCTCTATTCTGTAAATATAATGGTTGTGCTGAACTGCTTCAGATAGCCTTAACATTTCCACAACAATGGTTTTAGTCAGTCTGCCATAATGGAGTTGTCGGTCTGCACCGATAGTTTGATTTGAACCTGATTATCATCATATTCAGCTAACTTCAAACCGATGCTCTTTATCTCACCGACCATATCCATTACGGAGTATGCCTGGAATGCTGGGCTTGTGTAGCGCGAGTCTGATATTTGATCCACTTGAAATTTGGCATCATCAGGCAAACGTTTTAGAGCTTCATGCTTTATCGCTAGTAGTTTTGGTCCTTCTGATAGCCATTCATTGTACAGCCCCATGTCAGTATGTGAGCTTCCAAGGTCTTGCCTTTGCTGGGAGAGTTGGGAAGAGGTTTCTAGCTTCCTTGACATCTTTAAAGCTTCTCTGCTAAGTTCCAGCGTTGAGAGCAAACTCAGATAATTTTCATGATTGCTGTTTCGATGACCTAGATTCTGTACTGGAGTTCGTTTTTCTTCGCGTATCTTCGTGACTTCGGCAGTTAACACTTTGATCTCGTTATCTTTCTCCTTTAACTGATCTTCCCGAAGGTTCAACCGTTCTTTCAAAACATCATTCTGATTCTTGAGAAAGAAAGTTCCAGCAACGAATCCAATCGCTCCTGCAACTACAAATGTCAAAGGTGCTTGCAAGAATACTGCCCAATTTGAGGCAAGAAAATCTACCACGACCTTTAGCATTGTCTAATGAATCACTCAGCAACTACGCAATATATGTTAGCTCAAACAGACACAAACGGACGCGCTTTTCCCAGTCGAATGGTTCTGAAATGTGTTTGTCTTTATTTACTAAAGAGATATGTTGAACCGTTTGGGCACGATCGCCCATCTGCAACGATGTAAAATATACTAGTTCAGTGAAAGGTAGTGTCAGATTTGAGGTCTGTATTTATGTCAAATACTGTTCCAGTCAGTCTTTCTCAAACTCAAATTGCCACCTTAGAAAAGTTTTACACGCTGAAGGAACGATCGGAGATTCTAAGATTTTTGGAAGGATCTCCAGCGATCGTTAGCACTTTGCTAGAAGCCCCCGCCATTATTCAGCATTACTTTCCCACTGAAAAGCTTTTTCTTGACCTTAAAGTTGATCCAGAGATTGCTGATGATATAGAAATAGTCCTGGTTATTTTGACGAGCCTTGATCCTCAAGAAGCACTTAAACGTCAAAGACATTTAGATCAAGCTTGGTGGCGAGGAGTTTCGCGTCAAGTGTGGGATAAACTCTGTGTTTTGCTGGAGTATTCGGATGCCGTTTGACTGGAGACAGTATCTGACTCTTGCAGAAGAACTCTCTAGAAAATCAACGACTCCTGCAAATTTAGAAGCTAGACAAAGAACAGCGATTAGTCGTGCCTATTATGCCGCCTTTGTGTCAGCACGAAATTATCTACGAGATTACAAAAAGCTTCCTGTTTCACAAACAGGGGAGGCTCATCGCGACGTTGCTCAACAATTTAGACTTAACGCCGAACCCAATAATCAAACGATCGCTGACAATTTGCGACGACTAAGGCTATATCGAAATCAAGCAGACTACACGGATAAATTTCCTGGATTAATAGCAATTACAGAGATTTCTTTAGAATTGTCCCAAGAAGTTATTTTTATTTTAGAAAACTTGCAAAACTAGACTTTTCCTCTCTTTTTCTCATCTCTCTAAATCGTTGCTGAAGCTCTCGCAGATCTGGAGCTTGCCCACCATAGCGCCACTTCACATACGCCTGAGAAATCTCTTGAATCGTTTGGGCCCGATCGCCCGTCTGCAATTCTTCTTGACGCGCATACTCTAGCGGAGTCTGAGTCGGATGCTTACGCAACCCCTGTTTTGCTAACCAACCCAGCATCTGCTGATAAAGACTTTCCATCGGTGGCAATTTGCTAAGTCTGCGTCGATCGCTCCACTTTTGCCAGCTTTGCCAACTCAGCCAACCCAGAAAACTCAACCCCGTTAATAAAATTAAGCCGCTAAACAATCCGATCCAGCCTCGGAACAACAGCCCCACGAGCCAAGAGAGGATAACCCCAAGCCACTGCACGATCGCGCCGATTACGCGACTCAACACACTCGTCACGGGTGACGGCAACCAACCCGCGACCCACTTCCAAAACTTTTGCAGCACCGTGAACGTTTGGTCTTCTTCGATCGACGGCGGAATCAGTTCGTGTCCTGGAATCGGATCGAACGCAAACCAGCCATAGTTGGGAAAATACACTTCGGTCATTGCATAAGCGTCGGTGTTTTTCACTTCATACAGTCCGGTGAATGGATTGAATTGACCCGGTGCAAATCCCGCTACGAGACGAGCCGGAATTCCGATCGACCTTAACATCACGGTCAGCGCCGACGAAAAGTGATCAGGGTAGCCGCCTTTGAAGCGAAATAGAAATGCCTCTACGAGATCCTGATCTTTCGTTAAAGGTGGAATATCAGGCTGAATTGCATATCGCTGCTTCAACGCCTGCGCCAGAAATAACGCTTTTTCATAAGGAGCCGTAATCGGCTGAGGCGAGGTTGCTAAAAGTTCTTCTGTACGCTTGCGGATTTTTTCTGAAGTCTTCTCAGGAATTTGTAGATACAAACTGCCATCAGGAATCGCCTCGATCGCCACTTTCTGCAACAAAGTCCGATCGCGGTAAGGCACTTCTGAAATCACCGTATAAGTTAACCCTTCTCGCAGTCCGACGGGCGATCGCAAACCCCCTTCCGCGTCGATCGCCACTTCTTGAGTCGGAAAATAAAGCTCTCTTGGCTGTGACAGCGCCGGAATCAAATTCGGCAACTCAGTCACCAGCGTGTAGGTTTGCACCACCTCTTTTTTGCGATTGCGACTAAAGGTTTGAGGCAAATAAAACTGATATGACCAGCCGGGACGCTTGATCGTCTTTGTGTCGCGATTGCGCGAGAGTTCCCAGCCTTGACCTGTGTAGAGATCGAACGCTAAAACCCGCCAAAACCCCTCGGCTTGAGAACGAACGCGCATCACGACCCTTGGCTTAAGTTGCCCTCGCAAGTTTTGATTGATGCGATCGCTAAAGCCATAATAAAAATCTTCATCCATCTGCCCGCTGTTGCTCTGTCCGCTTCCTTGTCCCGCTCCTTCTTTCCCGCCGCGCACATAGCCAGGATTGTTGACCCGGCTGTTGTCAAATTTCCCCTGAGTCGCAATTTGAGAACTCATCGGAAAGCTTCGCAGTTGGTAGCCAGAAAATCGGGGCATCACGGCAAACACCGTTAACCCCAGCGCCAAGGTTAAGAAAAAGGTCAACGGTAGTGCTGCAAAGTTGACCTTGCGGAGTTTGGCTTTTGTGGGAGTCGATCGCGTTAGCCCTAGCCGCGATCGATAGTCCATCACCAAGACGGGAAGGGCGATCGCCAAAAACACCAGCAGCATTCCACCAAATGCCATCGTTTGACTGAGGGTGCTAGCTACCCCGATCAAAATAATGCCGATCACCATTGAGTAGCCCAAGTCTTTACGACGAGGCATATCAAAGCTGTGCAACACCTGAAGCTGAATCAGGAGTTCTGCCAATACCAGCCGCGTATCATTGAGTTCTCGTCCGCCGATCATGCGGACAAAAAACGCTGCCAATGCGATCAGCATCCCGATCGCCAGCAAAAACTTAGTCGGAATGTTGCGCTCACGGCGACGCATCCAACTCCAAGTAGCTCCCAGCAGACTGAGCGGCACTGCCCAAAGGCTAAAGGTGGTATCGGCGGCAAGATCGGTCGCCACAATTCCGACACTCACCAATACCTGAGTCAAGATCCTAAACAGAATCGACTCTTCGGGTTCTGGCGTTGGCAAGGCTTTAACTCGTTGCCACCATGACTGTCTCATTTAGAAGGGGTAAAGGGTAGAAAGATACATTTAAGGTTCATAGTGCCCCTGTGCACCCAGAGGCTACTGAGAATGCTCCACCTGACTCTACCAATTTCTTTCCAGCTTTTACCCTTTACCCTCGCTTCTATCCGGCGCTCATGGGGCGAATCGCAAAAGTCATGACATCTGATTCGCCTAGCCGCACTTCTAGTGGGTAAGCGCGATTGAGGCTTAACGCTCGAAGTTCTACACTGAGACTGCCTGCGTCTTTACGGTCTACCAGCGCTTGCCACTGCTCTCCCTGAAACTGCAAGCTGCCACCGCAGGGTAGTTCTGCTTTAATTTGAAGTCGTCCAGTTTCCTGACCAAACTGGTATTCGGTCTTGAGTGTGAGGATGCCTTGATCGGTGAGCCATTGCCGCTCGATCGTCGGCTGTTTGGGCGAGACGGTCAGCGTTAGTGCGCTCATAATCTCGCGGGCTGCCAGCAGTGACAATGCCATTTGCTGAGTCTCGATCGCGTCATCATATTGACTTGGCAACTCTGCGCCTGCTTCGGCGGCAAGCTGCTGCAAGCTAACCGCAGTTGAACGGGCAGGAGACACCATAATGTATCCGGCAACATCGTTTAGCAGCCGCGATTGCCCTGGGAAAAAGGAATCCACCGCTTTCACAAGCTTGGCACCTTCGCGCAGGGGAGACAGCAAGACTGACTGACACTGCTCTAAGAGGTCTAAGAGCATGAGTTCAGGCAGGGGGACAGGCAAACTGAGACGGCGGAGTTGAGCCATCCACAGTGAAGCGGCTGAAAAAATAGGTTGCTTAACTTCAGAGTCCACCGTTTCCGAACCGTAATCGGAGATTTCTTTTTCCCAGGGGAATAGAGGCGGCTTGTTTTGGATCTCAATCTGTAGACGATTTTTCAGCAGATTATAAAAACGGTCTTGCACAGCAGGTATTTCTCCCGGTTTTAGTAGCATATCCTCCTCAAAGGGGTCGTCAGGATCAAACGATATCTCAGAATCTAAGCGCTGCGGGTTAGTCAGACCATCCTGCATGGCGGCGGCAACAATTTTTAAATCGCTGCCGTCCACCCCGTCAGGAGGGGTCAAACCAAGTTCCTGCAAAAGCTTTAGGTAACTTTTTTGTAACGCTTCTGAGTCGCGATCCATTGTGATAACACCCTATTCATGAGGAGATTGGCTTCCTCCGGAATCTTGGTCATTCCGAATTTCCCAAGCCTGTTCTAGAAGTTTAAACCACTGTTTCTGAACTTGGTTAACGGTGCAGCCGAGTGTCTGCGCGATCGCCGCATCAGGCATTTTTTGCTGCTTCATCTTCAATAGCGTAACCTGCTGTGCCGTAACCTGGGCTTGCAGCGCTTGCCACTGTTTGTTAGACAACCCCAGATTGCGCTCTAAATCAACCTCTAGCCATTGGTGTACGAGTTCCCAATGATGAGAAAACGCAAACCTAATGAGATGGTATTTAAAACGCTGCTGTAGGTAATCTCGCTGGCGTGGAGTTAGCTTGAGAATTTGCTCAATCTCGTTAGCCGGAAGATCTTGCAAACGTAGCACAAAATATTCAATGCAGTCTGCTTGCTTGCGCTCTTCTAGATAGGCGACCAGCTCTTTGATCACCGTTTGGCGCAGCGTGTCTTCTGGCAATTCTGGCTCTTGAGCAACCATCTGCTCTCGAACTTGCTGAATCGACGCAACGTTCCACGGGGTTTCAGACTCTAACAGAGTGCCCTCGGCTGCCCGTTCTAAATCGACCAGCGTCTCGGTAGGCTGCTGCTGTGAGAAGGTTTGCGCCCGCAGAATAATCAACTGTTGATTGCGGTTCCCAGGAAGCGGAATTCGCCGTTTGCCGTAGCGCTCTGTAAACGCCATATATTCGGCTAGCTCTATGAGCGTGCGCGGCGTATAAGTCGGGCCCAGTTGAGTTTCTCGCCGAAAAGCGGTTAACGCTTCGACATAAAACCCTTGCAGAAAATCTTCGATCAGCGTCAGGCGGGCTTGATAGCTCGCTTGGCTCATAGACGGGTTAATGTATCGATAAACGACTGCACTCAGGTTGCTGTGTAGCTCGACCCGACCCCGCACAGAACCCAAACTATAGTAGGTCAGACATTGCTGAAGTCGGTGCCGTGCTAGAGCGGTTGCCCAAGCGTCGGCTTCTCCAGAAGCCTGAATGCGCTTACTTTCGGTGCAGATGCGACCGACTTCTTGGGTTAAGCGATCGGCAACGCCGTTACAACTTCTTTGCTCAGACGCAGTGGTTGCCTGTTTCAATTCGCTCGATAGCATTTGAAAGATTGCTTCCACGCTCTGGCAAACATCCCCAACGATTTCTAAGGTCTTACAAATCAATTGCTTTCTCTCAATTTTGGGACAGCTAGATCACAATGATGAAGAAACCCTGATTATTTTGGATGGATTTGACCATGGACTTAGACCAACAAACTCAGGCGCTCGTTGAAGGTGCCCCTCAAGATGGCTCGACTCCTCAACTGGTTGAGTCGATCGCGCCAGCGCTTAAAATCCTGGCTCAACGATTGAGGCATTTGCAATATTATGTGATGCAAACGCTGGATGACAGTTGGGTCATGACAACCCTAGAGCATCGTGCCGAGTCAGAGATTGAGAAAAACGTGGTTTACGCGTTTCCCACTTTAAAGGATGTTGCCGCAGGTCCTTTTGCGCTTTCCGATCCGAACATGATTGCGGTGCCTGTTCCGGTCATGAATATTTTGTTTCAAATGCTGGCGATGACGAGTATCTACAGCATTATTTTTTTTGAAACACCCGGGAATGTGACAGTAGGAACAGAAGTGCAACGAGCCGAATTGGAAACCTTAGTCCATCAATTTTTGCAAAGTCAGGTAGATGCAAATACTCAAGTCAATATTCCGAGTGATATTGCTTAAGTATTTTCTGTCTAAGTTAAGCGCTCATTTGATCAAGTTTGAGACTGTTGGTCTTGAGGAACTATTCAGAAAGAACTTTCTTGAAATCTCATGTCTTCAGTCTCTTCTTAACTCAAATTAAAGCAGCACCCTGGTCAACCGTATTACTTACGGGTTCTTACTGATTGTACCTACGGATTGCTGTTTTAAGGAAGAGATCAGTCATTTAAACAGAATCCTTATACTTTAAGGCTCCTAGTTCATCTAATCTTTATACAATCGCTCCTGCTAGAAGCGATTACCTACGTGGTAAAAACGGTTACGTTTAATACAGACTCTTGAAACTTATGGACTAAAAATCGGTGAAAACTACGCGAATTGAATGAGGTTTCTAAGAGATTTGGCGGAGGTTTATTAATTCAAATTAACGATTTCTGTTTAATCTTTATCAATGCTTTAAGTGGTGTTTTAAAAAGATAAATTGAGCATGGGTGGGGATGTTTGTAAGAGTTGCAGTGATCACATCAAACAAAGATTTTGAGATGGAATAGACAACAGGCATTAGGCGGTTCCTACTGCCACGATCGCGGCTTCTAGGGCGATAGCCACATGAGTCCAATGAGTCCCACCCTGGCAAAACACGACGTAAGGCTCTCTTAAAGGTCCGTCGGCAGAAAACTCAGAAGTGCTGCCGTCGATAAAGGTGCCACCCGCCATTACCAGTTCGCTCTCATAGCCGTGCATTTCACCCGGAACCGGATCGAGATAGGAACCGATCGGAGAATGACTTTGAATCGCTCGACAAAAGGCAATTATTTTTTCGGGTGAACCGAGCTTGATGGCTTGAATCACATCAGATCGCGGTGCCATCGGCAGCGGATTGACCGGGTAGCCCAATTGCTCAAACACAAAAGCCGTCAGATGATTGCCCTTAATCGCTTCCCCGACCATCTGAGGTGCGAGAAACAACCCTTGAAACAGGAGCCGATTTAAGTCAAAGGTTGCTCCGCCAAAGCTACCTACACCCGGAGCCGTGAGCCGACAGGCAGCCGCCTCTACTAAATCTGCTCGACCTGCGATATAGCCCCCTGTGGGCACAATCGTCCCGCCCGGATTTTTGATCAGAGAACCTGCCATTAAATCTGCGCCAACGGCAGTCGGTTCTCGATCTTCAACAAATTCGCCATAGCAGTTATCGACAAAGCAAACCGTATCGGGGTTTTGCTGCTTGACGAGATGGATGATTTTCTCGATATCAGCGATCGTCAAGCTCGGTCGCCATGAATAGCCGCACGATCGCTGAATCGACACGAGGCGAGTATTCGGTTTAATGGCGTGAGTTAATTGGCTCCAGTCGATCATTCCTTCCAAAGTTAGATTCAACTGTCGATAGTCGATGCCAAACTCTTTGAGTGATCCCTGCCCGGTGCCCCGCAGACCGATCACTTCTTCGAGGGTGTCGTAGGGTGCGCCTGCAACCGCAAGCATTTCATCGCCCGGACGCAGCACCCCAAACAGAGCCGCCGCGATCGCGTGCGTGCCAGAGACAAACTGCACCCGCACTGCTGCCGCTTCTGCCCCGACGATCTCGGCAAAGACGCGATCGAGCACTTGCCGACCTAGATCGTCATGCCCATAGCCCGTGACACCCGCAAAATGATGAACGCCGACTCGGTGATTTCGATAAGCATTGAGGACTCGTGTTAAGTTTTTCTTGACCTGAGCGTCAATACCAGAAAAAATCGGGAGGAGTGCTTTTTCTGCTGCTCGTAACTTTGTAGAGCTATCCATCACGGTGTTGTTGGGTTAGAACGCTAAAGTGGAGTGTGCGAATCGCTTAATCCCATTTGGGTTGTCCGATCGATCATCGACTCGGATGCGGCAAGGAGACTAAAAGATAGGGAGACTCATT
>JAYVFW010000114.1:0-5685 GCA_043772715.1 Phormidesmis sp.
CCCCAATTTTGGGAGATTTAGGGGGCGAAAGGATTCAGCCTCGATAGACAGATTCATACTTCGATTCAGCAACGCCGATATAACCACCGTGCCGTGACCCTACGCGATCGGCAACTGCACTACAAAGGCGGTTTTTCCCTGAAAGCTTTCGACGTGAATTGCGCCTTCTAATCGCTCGACTAGCTTTTTTACCAACGCCAATCCCAACCCGGTTCCGCCATGCTTCCACGGATCACTGTTAGGAATGCGATAAAACTTGTCAAAAATCCGATCGTGTTCACTGACCGGAATCTCAACCCCCGCATTGCAAACGCGAACCACAACAGCCGTCGATTCACTCTGATCATCCACAGATGCAGAAATTGAGATCTGCCCACCTGCGGGTGTGTATTTGCAAGCATTGTTGAGCAATTCTGCTAACGTTCGCTCCAAATAAGACAGGTCAGTTTTCACCTTTGGCAGATTAGCAGAAATCTCTATTTCTAACCCTTGCTGCTGATTTTGGGCACGAGCTAAAAACGGCTCCACAACTTTAGGAATCCAGGACTGTAGAGACACTTCGCTCAGATTCAGAGACGTTTTCTGCGAATCTAATAAGGTGAGATCTAGCAAATCATCAATCAAGTTAATTTCACGCTGACACTCATCTTTAAGCACTCGGAAATAGCGATCGAGCGGATTTTCCTGCGTCTTAAACATCCCCAAATCGCGTAGAGTCAGGTCTAACATATGAACTGCCATTTTGATGTTTGCCATCGGAGTCCGCAATTCGTGAGACACCGTGCTGAGAAAGTCGTCTTTGAGGCGATTTAGCTGCTCTAGCTCTTTGACCTGTGCCTGAGCCGCTTGAAAGAGACGCGCTTGACGAATCGCGATCGCGCACTGATTAGCAATTTGCTGCACTAAGCGAACGTCTTGATCGTTAAACTCATAAAAAGACTGGTTAACCAACCACAAATCGCCCAAAACCCCTTTGTCATCTAAGATTGGGCAAGCAAACATCGACACATTTCCCCGCTCTGGGTGAGCTAACAGAGAGCAAAATTGGAGGTGCTGACCCTGCAAAAGTTGCTCATAAATCTCTGGAAAATCTGATAGTTGAGAGACTTTGCCCATCGAAGGCGGAATTCCGAGTGCATATTCATAGCGAATCGTTGAGGTGCCCCGTTCGAGATCAAAAATTGCCGCATTACAGCAGCCAACACCGAGCCGTTTTGCTAATGCTCTGACCGCACTTTCAAGAATCTGGTCTTCATCAAGAGAGTCTCTGACTTGATCAGTAATCTGTTTTAGCGTCGCCTCAAAATCGTAGGCGAGTCGAAGTTGAGCCGTTCGCGTTTGCACCTGTCGTTCTAAATTGATATTCAGTTGTTGAACTTGGCAGTGCAGATTCGCGTGCTGAATGGCGATCGTTAATTGATCCACCCCGTTACAGACCCATTCAACGTCTGACTCTTGCCAGGGTAAAGCAGCATCTCGCAGCAAATTTAAGCTGCCCCATAGCGCACCATCAACCTGAAGCGGCACAATTAGCCACAACTCGACCGTCATGTCAGCATCTCGATCGAGCGCGTTTGCATCCTGTTTGGGATAGCTGGTGCAAATAGTCTCTAACTGCTTTAAGCGAGCTGCGATCGTATTTCCCTGATCAGAAACCGTCATCCCTAATAAGCTGGGTGAGTTGACATCGCTATGATAATCAGACACATTTTTCCAGATCTGCTGGTCTGGTAGATATTGCATGATGCCGACGCGCTTGGCTTGCAGTAATTGGGCAAATTCTGCGGTTGCGGTCACCAATACGGTTTCTAAATCGAGCGAGTTGCGAATGGTCTGAATCACCCGATCAAGGGCTTTGCTGCGCTGAATTTGCAACTGATGCTGTAGGACTTCGTTTGCTAGTTCTTGGTTAGCGCAAAGAAGTTCAACCGTGCGTTCTTGCACCTGTTGCTCTAAGGGAGTGTTGAGCGTGTGCAGAGCGGCTTCTGTATGTTTACGATCGGTAATATCCATATCTACATCTACTGAAGCTACTATCTAGCAATCGGTTGACTCATCTCGTGGTGACGCGATCGCCCTGACAACATCTCTCAGTAAAAATTCCGACTGGACTAAACGCAAAGTTCCTTAAGTATCTCCAAGAGTTTGATATCAATGTTTACCTAGGAATACTGTAATGTCAGGAAAAATTCATCGGTACTTTTACTGAAGGAGCAAAATCTGGCGGGCGTTGCCGAATCAAAGCATGAATGACCCTCCTCACGAAGTGGGTCGAAGCCCTCGCCAAACTCTCCCCAGGGAGAGGGGAGCTAGAAATCTTGTTCCCTCTCCTTGGGGAGAGGGCTAGGGTGAGGGCAAATTCATGGGTTCATACCCGGATTCAGCAACGCCCAAAATCTTTCTTGATTCAGATGGGTTGGCTGAAAGTTTTATCCGAGGGCGGTCGATTTATTCCATTGGTCAGACGGATTTCTGAGGGGTCACTCTTTAAACTACAACAAAGGTTTTTATAAGAACGAATTGGATAGGAACCCCCAATGACTCAAACTTGGCTCTTGATCGGATGTGCTGGCATGACTTTAGGAGCGATCGCGTTTGGCTTCGGCGCGAATAATGCCAAAAATGAGGCTTGGCGGATTGTCTATATCATTAACTTTTTTATCGCCGCGATCGCAGCAGGTCTTTATCTAGCGATGGTCTTGGGTCAAGGTTTTAATGTCATTTATAGCCGTCCAACTTATTGGGTACGCTATGTCACTTGGTCTTTGTCTACGCCGTTAACTCTGGTGCTGCTCAGTTTTCTCGGAGGCACTAGCTTACCGATCGCTGCCAGCATGGTGGGCGCAGATATTTATATGATCGCAACGGGTTTTGTTGCCGCAATCTCGCCCAAACCCACCAGCTATATTTGGTATTTTGTGAGCTGTGGGGCATATTTAGGGCTGGTTTACCTATTGCTGCACCACTATCGCCAAGAAGCAGCCGAGCAACATCCTAGACGCAAGAAGGTGTTTAGCAAACTGCTCACCGTGCATCTGTTGCTGTGGACTGCTTACCCGATCGTCTGGATGCTGGCTAAGACTGGTTATAGCGTGATTGACAGCAGCGCAGAAACGATGTTTTATACCCTTCTAGATTTGGCGGCTAAGGTTGGGTTTGGGTTTCTCTCGTTGAATTCTCTGCGTCAGTTAGAACAAACGAGTGAAACTCCGCAACACGTTCAGGAGAGAGTTTTGAGATAGCCCTAAAGCTTCACGTCGGGCGGCACAATGATGCGATCGATAACATGAATTACGCCATTACTCGCTTGAATATCAGGCTGGATGACTCTGGCGTTATTAACCGTCACCTGGCTTCCAGTTTGAACAGTCAGGCTTTGCCCTTCAAGAGTCTTGACAGCACCAGGTTGAAGTTGGCTTGAAGACAACTCACCGGGCACGACATGATAAGACACAATTCGAGTCAGGGTTTTGCGATTTTGAGGCTGCAATAGCTGCTGTCGGGTTGCCGCAGGCACTACAGAAAATGCTTGATCAGTGGGGGCAAACACTGTGAACGGTCCCTGACCTTTAAGCGTCGCGGTTAACCCTCCTGCCTGAATCGCAGCACTCAAGTTTCTCAGCGCAGGATTGGCGGCTGCAACCTCCACGATCGTGCCACCTGCCTGTGGCGTTGGAGAAACAGCCGGAGCAGTCGTCGCCGGAGCAGTGGGTGCCTGTGCAGTCGTTGCGGGAGCAGTAGGTGCTTGTGCTGTTTGAGAAGCGCAGGAAGCTACGATCGGGAGCATCAGCAAACTCGTGATCAGCCCGCTCATCGGTTTTGTGTAGTTTACCAGAAGTCGATTTTGCATTAAAAGAGAAACTAGAATTCCTCACCAACACTAGGAACTAAAGCGGCGTAGAACGTCCTCCACAAGTGAGATATCAGCGATAGGACTTACGCAAACCTCGGAGGTTTTAACCAAGAATCAAGCATCGTGACCGACAGAATGACTTAAACCTCCGAGGTTTCGGTCAAAATGCGTAAGTCCTGAGGGATTGTGAACTGCGAGTTGTGAGGTGCTTAGCGAACAGGAATTTTATACCAGTTTTATCCTGCTGTACCTTGACCCTGCTTAATGGTTTTTTGCGCCTGACTTTAAGACTCCATCTTCTAGATAAGCAACGCTGTCTGCAACATCAATGATTCGCGGATCATGGGTGACAATTAAAACAGTGCGTCCTTTCTCTTTCGCTAAGTTTCGCAGTAGCTCAATCACCGCATGACCATTATGAGAGTCGAGGGCAGCAGTCGGCTCATCTGCCATAATTAAACGCGGATTTCCGGCTAGGGCACGGGCGATCGCGACTCGCTGCTTTTGACCGCCTGAGAGATCTTGAGGGTGCCGCTTTGCTTGCTGAGACAGCCCCACCTGATCTAATAAGTCTAAAGCTTGACGATGAGCCGCCGATCGGTGAATACCCTTAAGGTTAAGGGCAACCTCAACATTCTCTAAAGCAGTCAGTGCCGGAAATAAATTGAATCCTTGAAAGATGAAGCCGATGTTTTCGAGCCGAAACTTCGCCAATTTTGAGCTAGATAGCTTGGAGATTTCTTCTCCGAGTAGGCTTACACTTCCGGCTGTGGGGGTAAGAATGCCTGCCAAAATTGAGAGTAGCGTCGTTTTGCCAGAACCCGACGGGCCCATTAAAAGCTGAATATCACCAGACTTGACCTCTAAATCGATATTTTTTAGTGCTTGAAACCGCTCAGTTCCAGATTGATAGACCATCTCTACGCCACGAGCGGCGATCGCGTTAGCCTCTATTCTCTCAAGACGGATAGAGAGATTAGCTTGAGAAGCACTCCCGGCACTTTGCAGTAAATCGATTTGGGTGGCAGTCATTCGTTAATCTATTGAAAGGAAGGGATTTTTAGACGGCGTGTGGGAGCAACTCACAAGCTTTAATTCTGAAAGATAGATACAACATCTGAGGAGCTAGATCCGGGTTTAGTTAGAAACTTCACTCTTATTTTTAGTCTACCTAGACTCTCTAAGTTTCCATCAGACGAAGGATGGAACTTTAACGATCGCCGACGGGTTGCCTCGTAAGTATTACGAGATTTTACAACTTACCCTAAGCTTTGAAAACGATAGCCGGATCGACCCGTGTAACTTTCTGCACTGCAAACAGGGCAGACCCTACGCACATCACCACTGTTAAGATCAAAACGCCCCCTGCCGTGGCGGGAGTGATTAGAATCATGATGCCCTTAGCGGTCTGTGTCCAGGCTCCAAGCCCGAGACAGAATGCCATGCTAGGGATGTATCCTAAAACCGCCATCCACATCGCCTGCTCTAAAATGACGCTGTAGATAACCCAGTTTGACGCACCCATGGCTTTAAGAGTTCCAAACTCACGCAGGTGGTCGGCCACTGAAGAGTAGAGAATTTGACCGACAATCACCATGCCAACCACAAACCCTACGGTTGCGCCCAAGCTGAGAATAAAGCCAACTCCGGTGCGCTCTGACCAATAGACACGAGTTTGCTCGGCAAGTTCTGCTTGAGTGTAGGCGCGAGTGTCAGGCAGAGCCGCCTCTAAACGCTGCTTTAATTGCTGCAAGTCTTGCCCCGGCTTTGCCCGAATTAACACGTAGGATATGGGATCAGAAATGCTGAGACTGCGAGGAGGGGTGAGAGAA
>JAYVFW010000115.1:0-2057 GCA_043772715.1 Phormidesmis sp.
GGTTGGGGCCAACGTCTTCGGTGAGGTGGCTTTTGACTCTCTCACCCTACCGCGTTCTTATCGTCTTGAATAGTCAAAAGTCATAATGAGAATTGCTGGAACCGCAGCCTATGACTGCATCGCCTTGCTTCATAGACTCAAACGTTTGGCTCTACAGCCTTATGACTGAAGCGCAGATCACCCAAGTGATTCAAGAATTCTATAGTAGCTGCGCCGTTGTTGAACTCAATACAGATATTCTTCTGAGTGCGTCAGACTTGCGATCGCGCCATCACTTTTCTTTCTGGGACGGTTTGATTGTTGCCAGTGCCTTATCTGCAAATACTGAAGTTCTTTACTCGGAAGATATGTAAGATAGCTTGATCGTTGATTGACAACTTGCGATCGTCAACCCTTTCAAAATCACTCCCTAAATTTCGATTACCGTCCTAGAGTTCTCTTCCAAGCGTTAATCTGAAGTCGGGCTTGAGCATAAGCTTCGGTGCGAGGCGGAATTTTTTGAGCCGTCACGATCGCCCCCGCCAGATCGGTGTCTGCCTGACTGATTGCCGCTTGCAAAATTTGCTGACTCCACTGCTCGATCGCTTGAGTTGCCTCACCTCGCAGCGGACTCGCACCCGGCACTCCATTCGCTAACCGAATCGCCTCTGCTAAAGAATCTGGAGTGCCGCCATTTGCTGCAATCCGGGCTTGTTGGAGTCCTTGTTCGGCTTGCTGTCGTCTCTGCCAAGTTTGCACCTTTGATTGAGCATCGCTATAGACTGCACTGCTGGAGCCGATGCCTTGAGCGGCTGCGATCGCCCCCGATAAATCACCTGACTCAGCCAAGCTGTCTGCCTGATCTAAAATTGGCTCATCTTGCAGTTGAGCCACTTGACGATTCCACTGCTTGATTCGGTTTTGGGCTTCTTTATAGAGGGTATGCCCTGGTGCGATCTGGCTGGCTTGATCCATGGCGGTTTGCAGATTGGCGACATCTCCTCGACTGGCAAGCTGCTCGGCTCGGTCAAGCAGCGGACGATCTTGCTGATTTTGCATTTGCCCGTTCAGGTCATTGGCGAGTTTTTGAGCTTCTTGAGAACGGGGATTATCAGAGGGCACAAGAGCCGCTTGAGCGATCGCTGCCTGCAAATCTTCGGGTTTGCCTGATTGAGCAAGCTGACGCGCTTTTTCTAACTGGGCAATGTCACTCTTCTCAGATTGCCAGCGAACCAGGAGCGCTTGAGCTTTTGCATAGAGCGGACGACCGAGTTCTACTTTTTGAATTTGAGCGATCGCCGCCTCGATATCAGCAACGGTTCCGCCCCAGGTTTTTGCTTGAGCGTTGGCAATCACCTCAAAATCTTCGGCTTCGCGCTGCAATTTGGCGATCGGCGGAATCTTACTGACAATATCCAACGCTCCCTGCAAGTCGCGTCGCGTCAGAGTATCCTGTGCCAAATCGAGCATTTTTTGCCCAATATTGGAGATCGTGTCTTGCGCGTTTTGGTAGACATAACTCTGATCACCCACGTTAGAGGCGAGTTTAATGGCCTCTAGCAGATTAGAAATGCCGCCCCGATCGGCTAAATCTTTTGCCTTGGCAATCTTGCTGATGTCGGCACGAGTCAGCGTGATTTTTTCAGTCAGCTCTTGATATTTTGTAGTTTGCCAGAAATTATTCTCAATGGATAATAAACGAGCCGCATCGGATGAGGCTTTGCGCCAATTTTGATCTCGGAGGGCATCTTCGACTCGTCGATAGATCGCTTCGGCTTCTGACCAGATCGTTTGCCAGCGGTTGATTCGCCCCTCGACTTCGCCATAGACGCTGGCACTTTTAGGAACTTTGCGAGCCATGTCGATCGCGTCACTCAGTTTCCCTGCATTAAAGGCCTCATCACCTAACTGCAAAATCTCTTCTGACCACTGCCCAATCAGTCGAGTTGCTTCTTGATGCAAGGGGTGATCGTCTGGCAGACTATTGAGGAGCTTGATGGCTTCTAGCAAATCATTAACGGTTTGCTTATTAGCAGCGAGTTGAGCGCAGTGCATCCGCAGTGAAGCAGAGGCTAACG
>JAYVFW010000116.1:0-5672 GCA_043772715.1 Phormidesmis sp.
CGTCGAGAATTTTATTCATGCAGAAGGTCTAATTTCGCTCTTTTGGACTACTAGTGAATTCTGTCGTTTGAAAGAGGCGTAACTGCCTCTTTTTTTTTAGTATTGTAACTAGCAATTTATTCTAAAAACTACTATGAACCTTGATTCAAAACCTGGTGATAACAGCGGTGAAATCAACCAACCGATGACTCCTGAAGAAGTTGACCCCAAGCAAAAACAAGAGCAACGGGCTGAGTTAGATAAAGAATATTTAGCTAGCAATCCGGGCGATCGCATTGATGACTCAAAGTCTCTAGAAGAAAAAGCGCAACAGGTGGCAGTTGACACAGCCGACATTACTGGAGACCACATCACCGTTCCGACTTATTTTGTGGTTGACACGCCTGATGGTGAGAAAAAGCCGCTGCACCACGTTAAAGATGCTGAGGCGATCTCAGATGTGATCCGTCAAGCCAGAATCAACGAAGACGGCGAACAAGTTTGGCGATAGAGTTTTTTTCCAGGACTTATGTATTTTGACTAAAACCTCCGAGGTTTGCGTAAGTCTAGATGGGGTCAAGTTCTCCGCTTTGACATGAGTGATGAAGGGAAACTTATAAAAGTCTCGCGGCTTAAAGTCAGCGAGGCTTTTTTGTTTTTAGACCTAGTGGCTTGGGCGTTCTCTAAATTGCTCCTTTGGATAGGTCTAGAAATTGCCGCGATCGTATCACTTGATAGAGACGCATCGATAGCAGTTCAGGCACGATCACTATATTCTTAAAGAGAGACTGCTTTGAGAAGAAATGTAAAGCATTTCTAATCATTAACACGCTGTATAAAATATGTTTCGGGTATTCCCCTTTCAAACTGATTTTTTTAACCAAGAGATTCCTTTACTAAAGCGTAAACAGTCAGCCTTTGCGATCGAAGATCTGCCAGGGCTGTGGCGGCTACACTGGCAGCTAGGGCAAATCACCGTTTTCTCAACGTTTTACACGCGCATCGATCAGGCGTGTCTCTTGTGGGGCATAATTTCGGCGATTATTTTTTTGACGGCTCAATTCGCGGCGATCGATTGGGCAACGCAAGCATTTTTCTGGTCGGGTCTGACCCTGTTAGGAACGGGAGCCATGATTAAGCTCTCAGAAAGCTGGACGACGATCGAGCCGCTCAATCACATCATCTCTGCTTGGATAGTTCTCATATTGGCAGGTCTGGTGCTGACCGATTTGAGTATTTTTTTGGGCTGGGCACCCATCCTGACGCAACTGCCGTTGCTGTGGTTAGCACTGAATGCTTTGGGCTATCTTTATACGGGCGTGAAGATGCGATCGCGGGCGTTTCTCCTCATCTGCTTGGTGCACCTGCTGGCGATCGCGACTCTCTCTTATGTAGGCGTTTGGCAATTTCTCGAAACGGGCGTTGTGATCGGTCTGAGCGCGGTGCTACTAGCAGAGCTTCAATGGGATTCAAGCGGAGTTTGTGCCACCCATCCGATTAAAGAATATCAAGATCTGGAAAGTTGATAGCAGGAACACACTTGCCGTCATCTCGTCATCGAAAGCCAAAGTTAAGGTTTATACGGAGTTGCCCTAAAGAAAGCATTAAACTAGTTGCCAAGTTCCCTCAAGTTCGTGTTATATTTATATACGCACATTGAAAAACGCGCAAACGAGGGTTGCTAGCTCAGTGGTAGAGCATTCGGCTTTTAACCGACTGGTCCCGGGTTCGAATCCCGGGCAACCCATAGAATAGGGAGTTAGCGATCGCTGACTCCCTATTCATTTTTTCAGATCCGATCGAGAATTTCACCATCGTCCTCAAAAACTACTATGGGCAGCAATTTCGGTCATTTGTTCCGCATTTCTACGTTCGGCGAATCTCACGGTGGTGGCGTAGGCGTGGTGATCGACGGGTGCCCGCCCAAAATTGAGATTTCGGCAGACGAGATTCAGTTTGAGCTGGATAGACGACGACCGGGGCAAAGCAAAATCACCACTCCTCGCAATGAAGCCGATCGCTGCGAGATCTTGTCTGGACTGTTTGAGGGCAAAACGCTAGGAACGCCGATCGCGATTCTCGTTCGCAATCAAGACCAGCGATCACAAGACTATGACGAGATGGCGGTCAAATATCGTCCGTCTCATGCTGACGCAACTTATGACGCAAAGTATGGCATTCGCAACTGGCAGGGCGGCGGACGCTCATCGGCGCGAGAAACGATCGGGCGAGTTGCCGCAGGCGCGATCGCTAAAAAAATTCTGCACAACGTGGCGGGCGTTGAAATTATCGCTTACGTGAAGCGCATTAAAGATTTAGAAGGCGTAGTCGATTCCAATACAGTGACGCTAGAAGAAGTTGAGAGCAACATTGTGCGCTGCCCCGACTCGGATTGCGCCGAGCAAATGGTGGATTTGATCGAGCAGGTTCGCAATCAGGGAGACTCGATCGGGGGCGTGGTCGAATGTGTGGCGCGACGAGTTCCGAGAGGGCTAGGTGAACCAGTGTTTGACAAGCTAGAAGCAGATCTTGCTAAAGCGATGATGTCACTCCCGGCGACTAAGGGCTTTGAGATTGGCTCTGGCTTTGCGGGCACAGTGATGACTGGCAGTGAACACAACGACGAGTTTCATACTGAAGATGGCGAGATTCGCACGGTCACCAATCGATCGGGCGGTGTGCAGGGTGGCATCTCGAATGGAGAAAATATTCTGATTCGGGTTGCCTTCAAGCCCACCGCAACGATTCGCAAAGAGCAGCGCACCGTCACCAACGCAGGCGAAGAAGTGACGCTAGCCGCCAAGGGTCGTCATGATCCCTGTGTGTTGCCGCGGGCAGTGCCGATGGTAGAAGCAATGATGGCGCTGGTCTTGTGCGATCACCTGCTACGACAGCGCGGGCAGTGTGGCGAAGGGCAACAGACGACCTCAAATTAAGATCGCCTGCGAAGTTGCTGCCACCAGTTTGTGGTGCCTTCTTGCTGCCGTTTGCGCTTTTTACTTCGCTGTTTGAGGCTGGAGTATTGGCTGCGTTTTTTGCGAACTTTGGTTTCTTCGGCGAGTCCGTCTTCGGCAACTTCTTTTTGATCTGGCTCAGTTTTCTCGTCTTTTGACACCCACCAATCGACAATTAAGCCGCTTGCCAAACCGCCGATCGCGCCTAAAAAAATACTCAAGGGCGCGGAGTAGCCTATCCAAAATAGACCGATCAGGAACAGCAGCCAAATTTTCAGTCCTGTCGAAAATCCTTTTGAAATTGGTTGTCTTCGCACGTCTCAACCCTTGATAGTCACTACAAAGGATACCTCATTCGTCGTGAGTCATTCGTCATTTTTAGATCGCTTTTAGAGAAGAAGTTTAATGACGAATAGACCTCCTGCATAAATAAAATTCTCGACGTAAACTACCCTGAGATCTCGCCCCCTAACCCCCAATTCTGGGGGAACTGGAGTTCAAAGTCCCCCAGAATTGGGAGATTTAGGGGGCGTTCCCACATTTGTGCAGGAGGTCTAATGACCCATGACTATTTTGGTAATTGTCCTTCTAAGTTTTGAGTGGTGTCTAGCGTTTTAAGATAAGGTTTTTCGGCTTCGGTAAACGGTTCCATCTGTTGGGTTTTAAGCACATCAGCCGTGGCATCTGAAATATCGCCTTGACGCTGCTGTACACGATCGTTCAATACCGACAGAGGCGCATCGCAGTAGAGAATTTCTAGCGGAATCTGGTGCGCGTTGGCTTGGTCGATCACGGATGATCGTAAAGCCTGACGATCGTATTTAGCATCCAAAATCACGGTGTAGCCTTGCGATGCCAGTGTGATGCCGAGATTGAGGAGACGATCATAAGTTTTCTCAGTCATTTCTGGGCTGTAGAGATCGGCTCCTCCTGTGGCATCTAGCGCAACGCCGCCAAGATGTTTGCGAATGGCATCCGATCGCAGATGAATCGCCCCAGTCTGACGCGCTAACTGACGCGCCACGGTGCTTTTTCCAGAACCCGACAAACCAGACATCATGATCAATCGCCCTGATTTGGGGCGAGTGTATTCCCAGGCCAATCGGTAATAACGAGATGCCGTTTCGCTGGCTTCCTGCTTTACCGATTCTGCAATTGCCGGGTCGTCTAATAAGAAAGAAGTTACCTTAGCCCGCACATAAGATTGACGGCTGAGGTAGAGCGGCAACACCTGCAAGCCTTCCCAGTCGCCCGTTTGCTCAAGATAAGCGTTGAGGAATAAATTACTCAAATCAGAACGATCGCGCGCATCGAGATCCATCACGATGTAGGCGATATCGAACATCACATCGACAAAGCGGAATGGCTCATTAAACTCAATGCAGTCAAACAACAAGATTTTGTCGTGCCAGAAACAAATATTTCTCAGGTGAACGTCGCCATGACATTCGCGAATCCATTTATTTTGAACTCGACTGATAAATAGTTCTGATTGTTCGGCAAATAATTTGTCTGTGTAGGCGCGAGTCTCGTCAAATTGGGTTTGAGTTTGCGATCGCCCAATATAGCCCGCGGTTTGATCATAGTTTTCGTCGATCGCTTGCCGAATTTGCGAAACTTCCCCAAAGCCGAGAATGTAGTCGTTGGTCGGTGCCTTTAAGTGAAACGCTGCTAATTCTCGCGCCAAATCTTCTAAATGGTGTTCGGTGAGTTCGCCGCGATCGAACATCGCACTCAGCAACGTCTCTTGAGGAAACTGACACATCTTGACGACATACTCGACGGGTTCTCCCGTGCCACCAAGCTGAAAGGTATCTCCGGTTTGTGTGATCGGCTCAACGCCCAAATAAAGTTCGGCGGCTCCTCTCTGATTGAGCCGCAACTCTTCGTGACAAAAATGCTCCCGTTTCTCTAAGGTCGAGAAATCTAGAAAGCCGAAGTTCACAGGTTTTTTGAGTTTATAGACGACCTCACCCGTGAGCAACACATAAGAGACGTGGGTTTGAATCAGTTCGATCGGCTCGGTGACCGGGTGCGGATAAAACTGCGATCGCAGCATTTGTTGAACTAAAGAAGGCAGAGTCGGGTTAGTCATAGCGCGTAATAAATTTTTTGCTCAATCATAGGACTTATGCAAACCTCGGAGGTTTTAACCAAGAATCAAGCATCGTGACCGACAGAGTGGCTTAAACCTCCGAGGTTTTAGTCAAAATGCGTAAGTCCTGAATCATAAAAAAGCCAGGGAATGGTTGTTCCCTGGTTCTATATACACCTTGAAGTGGTATGAGCCGCGCTTATACAGCGGCTGCGGTTTCTTCTTCGGCTCCAGCACGAGTGCCTGAAATCATCACGACGACACGGCTGGCTTCACCTTGAGCCGTGACTCCTTCGGGCAAAGGCAACTCGTGAACGTGAAGAGCATCGCCCACCTTGAGGTCTGTCACATCAATCTCAATGCTTTGAGGAATGCGATCGGGCAGACATCTCACCTCTAATTCTGTGAGTTCGGTTTCCATCACGCCGTTCTCTTGTTTGACTCCATAGGCTTCGCCTACAAAGTGCAGAGGCACCGTAATTTCAAGCACACTCTCAGCCGACACTGAGAAAAAGCTGAGGTGATAGAGGTAGCGCTTCCAAGGGTGTGACTGAATTTCGCGCAGCAGGGCTTTACCCGTCCAGGGCAATTCAGGAATGTTGACATCGATCAGCGTATTGTTGACCGAGGCATCGCGCACCAAA
>JAYVFW010000117.1:0-5667 GCA_043772715.1 Phormidesmis sp.
TTAGGAGCGGCGATTTTACCGAAGCAGATGACGTTGCCACTTTACGAGAGGCAATTCGGGATGCTGTGCGGTGCCTTTTTGAAGATGAGCAGAGCCGCCCCGAACTGATCCGATTGCAAATCAGTTAATGTCTTGGGTTGTTTGCGCTCCAGATTTGGAGCTTTCTAAAACATTCGCATACAGACAGCCCATTCTTATTCTCTGGTCAATCGCGAAAAAGTCATGACACTAACTGATTCACCGTACTTGGTGGGATGCTGATTAAAGTTTATGCTCGTGGCGTAAGTCTACTGACTAAGCGAGGCAACCAAATCTGGCTTTTTCATTTTGGTATATCCTGTTATGCTCCGCTTCTTCGCCATGCTTTTCAGGTCTTTGACTGTGAGAGTTTGCAAAATAGCAGGATCTTTAATGACATCGGGTAGGGGTTGAGGTGTTAAGTAAAAAACTCGCTTTAAAGCTTCTAGCTTTTTTCCTTTAGTAATGCCGCACTTGAGATTCGTGATCGCGTCTAATGTTTTCCAATATTGGCGCGGTGCTTCATCAATACGGTTTGTCGCGATCGGCAGCTTAATGCCCGTGAAACCGATGCCTGGTTGTTCACTGAGATATTGCAAAGCTGCCTGAATGTCATCTCTTGAAGCTTTCGTCAGATTCACTTGAGGAATAGCTTCGCCTGCCAGAGTTTTAGCGATTTTAGCCGTTGTTTCACTATCGTCTGCAATAATGCACCAAACCCGCTCTAGACCAGCAGTTTCGGCAACGGCATAGATAAACGAATTACCAATAACCTCATACCGATCTTTGCCTGTTTCTTTAACAATCACAGGAACCCAGTTTCGTCCACCTGCTTCATTAAGCTGCTGTGCAGTTGCGTTAATTAAAAATTCAGCGGTATCAGAAGCTTCACCCGGATCAATTTCATCCAGGTACAGATACATGAGATTGCCGATATCAGTGAAGGTAGTCATTGTAGAAAATACTCCTTTGCGAGAGCTAGATAATATTCACGAGCAGTTTTATCTCGATAAGTGGCAGGAATGCGAGAAAATGCAGCGTTAGCAATATTCGCGTAACTGGGCACTTCAAAGATGTGCAAATCTTTATGGGCAGTGACCCATTTGGGGAAGAAGTACGGGATCAAATCAAATCCATCTCTCCTAGCTTTCTTGAGAATATTAGCAATCTCCTGCTGCGCTGCTGTTATCTGAGGCAGCGTTGTCTTTTCACCATTGAAGAATATAGGAAGTGCAACAGGACTCCCATCATCTCTTGCCTTTTGTGCTTCAGGGATAAATTCTTTGATTGCCAGTGCTGCATTCTCTAAAGAGAATAAGTTATTATGCTTTGTTGGCATCAAAACCACATCTGCTGCATAAATCGCCAATTGACTAAAAATTCGCCAATTAGGTGGAGCGTCAATCAGAATGTAGTCATACTCAGACCTTAACGAATCGAGATTTCGATGAAGACTATCGGGCTTTAACTTTTGGCGAAGCTGAACCTCGTCAATCGCATTGATAAATTGTTTGTCTGCTGGAATAACATCAAACTTAAACGTCTTGTTCAAAGTTTTAGAGGTGATCGAAAATTGCTTGATTGCCGAGCGAATATCGACGTTTCTATCTGTTAGCGCTTGAGAAACCTGTCCTTCACTTAGCGACATTCCTAACGCATTTGTGAGATCCTGCTGATTCGGATCACAATCTACAATTAAAACCTCTTTCCCCGCTAAAGTGAGGATTGCTGCAAGATTAGCCGTTGTGGTTGTTTTTCCGACACCGCCTTTGTTGTTGTAGACCGAAACAGTTAAAGCTCTAATAGGCTGTTCAATTTTCTTTCGCACTAAAGCGATCACTTGGTCAACGTTTTCAGCAGTAATTTCGAGGCAATTCGTTGCCGGGTGAATTACCTTGCCATGTTTACGAAAAAGCTGAATGTGAATGGAATTTGTGATAATTCCCCACTGCACAGATTTACAGTGATTGCCTAGAAGACTCCGCCGAAGTTGCTCAACAGTCTTTTTATAAGAGGCTGTTTCTTCAGATAAGCTCACATTTCTTCCTTTCAATTCAAGTAAGAGATAAGGATTAACCTTCGTATTCTGGAAGATATCGTTATGGGTATTCTTGCGAACAGCATAATCAATAATCCCATTTCCAGTGTTGTATTCCGGGCATACTTCTCCTGTATAGAAGCCTAATGCCTCTAATAAAGAGTACTGTACAAAATTGAAATTAACCTCTGCTTCTAATGCTGCTTCTGAGAGGTCATGTAGGGCTTGATTTAGGTTTGATAGCATAAGCATGATTTGAAACTACCGTCTTCGTTTTGATATACCAAGCGTTTTCCATGTAGATATAGTGCCCCTCTTTTCAAGAATTCTCTCGAAAGTTTGGCAAAGCCCCGATCTCTAAGTATAAACCGTTACTTTTCTGTGACTTTAGTACGTGTATACCGCAAATTTATGGTCTAAAAGCCATTCTTCGGCTCAGGCTTTCTTAGCGATCAAGACAATAACGCTCTTAAATACTGTAAATAACTCAGTAAACCTTGAGCCATCATTGGTGCGCTAGTGAACGATATCTTTATCAATATGAAATTAAGCCTCTAAATCAATGTGGAATCAAGTCTCTAAATTATTCGTTCTCCTACTAGGGTTATGGTTCGGGTTTGATTTGCTGTCTCATTTGATTGCAGAAAGCTTTTGGTTTCAAGAAGTGGGTTATCTGCGGGTGTTTTGGCTGCGGCTGGGCACCCAAGCGGCAATCTGGACGATCGTCACCCTCTGTTCAGCGTGGTTTCTCCTTAGCAATCTCGCTCACGCCGATCGCCTCAAGCCCCAACCCTCAAAAACTCAAAACTCAAATTCTGCCAATGCTCTCTTCTGGCTGATTCCCCTCACGTTTGCCCTCAGTTTGCTGATTGGGGTTCTGCTGCTGCATTACGGGCAGACCGCCGCGAGTTTTTGGCAGACTAACTGGGCGCTTCCTAATATTTCTTCAGTCTCACCGACTCAATTTCGTTTAGACACGATCGCGCAAATTCTGGCTCGACTCTTCGCCCCATTAGGACAAGGATGGGCTGCCTCGCTGGAACTGATCGCTTTAGCTGGATTCGCGATCGCCCTTCTGATCTATCCACGATTTTTGTTAACCGCGATCGCGATCGGCTTCAGCTTGGGGTTAGGATTTATTCTGTCGCACCACTGGGGCAAGGTGTTGCAAGCTCTCCACGCCACCTCATTCAATCGGATTGAGCCACTCTTTAATCGAGATGTTGGTGATTATGTATTCTTTTTGCCGATCGCCGAACTGCTGCAATATTGGCTGATCGGATTGTTTATTTATGGATTTGTCGCCGTTTGTTTGCTCTATCTGCTCTCAGGCAATAGCTTAAGTGAAGGAACAATTTCAGGATTTTCGCAGCAGCAACAGCGCCACTTATCAGGGCTAGGCGGATGTTTGATGCTGGCGATCGCCTTCAGCTATTGGGTCAGTCGCTATGAATTGCTCTATTCAACTCACGGCGTTGCCTATGGGGCGAGTTACACAGACGTTACGGTGCAATTGCCCGCCTACACTACGCTGAGTGTTATGGCAGTGGCGATCGCGCTCTATCTTTTCTATCGCGCTTGCTTCAACTTAAAGTTCAAGATTCAGAATTCAAAATTGTTCTACGGACTCGCGATTTATGGATTGATTGCCACGATCGTGACCCCGCTGTTATCGGTTTCAGTCCAGCGTTTTGCCGTCCAGCCCAACGAGTTAGCGAGAGAACGCCCCTATATTGAGCGCAGCATCGCCAAAACCAGAGAAGCCTTTAACCTCACCGAAATTGATGCTCAAACCTTTAATCCGCAAAACGATCTGACTCTAGAAGCGCTTCAGAAAAACGAGTTGACTGTTCGCAATATTCGTTTGTGGGATACTCGCCCGTTGCTGCAAACCAATCGGCAGCTTCAGCAGATTCGACCCTACTACACCTTTTTTGATGCTGATATCGATCGCTACACGCTTCTCAGCGAGCAGTCAAAGCGCAAGACCGAAAAACAGCAAGTCCTAATTGCCGCTCGCGAATTGGATTACAACAATGTTCCGCCAGAGGCTAAAACTTGGGTCAACGAGCATTTGACCTACACACACGGCTACGGATTTACCCTTAGTCCGGTGAATCGAGTGGCACCCGGCGGATTGCCTGGTTATTTTGTGCGCGATATTGGCGTAGATGATCCCAACCAGGGCAACGGCAACTTGCGGCTTTCGAGTCAGCAGATTCGAGCCAGCATTCCGATCGACAATCCGCGCATCTACTACGGTGAAAGCGCTCACACTTATGTCATGACTTCGACTAAGGTGCAAGAGTTTGACTATCCGAGCGGCAACGAGAACGCTTACAACATTTACGACGGGCGCGGCGGCATTAAAATCGCGGCTCCTTGGCGGCGCTGGCTGTTTGCCAACTATCTTAGCGATTGGCAGATGCTCTTAACGAGCGATTTCACCGAGCAAACAAAGCTGCTGTTTCGCCGCAACATTAACGAACGGATTCGCGCGATCGCCCCTTTTCTGCGCTATGACCAAGATCCTTATCTCGTCGTGGCAAACGTTAAAGAAAATCAAGGAGCCACGCCCAATCGTCTTTATTGGATTGTCGATGCCTACACTACGAGCGATCGCTATCCCTATTCCGACCCAGGACAGTTTGGCTTTAACTACATTCGCAACTCCGTTAAAGTTGTGGTTGATGCCTACAACGGTTCAGTAAACTTCTACGTGTCGGATGCTAAAGATCCGATGATTCAAAGTTGGGCAGCGATTTTTCCAAACTTGCTGAAACCGATCGCCACATTGCCACCTGCGCTGCTCAGTCATATTCGCTATCCGATCGATCTCTTTAACAGTCAGGCTGAACGGTTGATTGCCTACCACATGACTGATCCCCAGGTTTTCTATAACCGTGAAGATCAGTGGCAAGTTCCGAATGAGATTTATGGCAACAAAACGCAGCCCGTTGAACCCTATTATTTGATTACCAAACTCCCAACCGCCGCCAGTGAAGAATTCATTTTGCTGTTGCCTTACACGCCCAACCAGCGCACCAATTTGACCGCCTGGTTAGCGGCGCGATCGGACGGTGAAAACTACGGCAAACTGTTGCTTTACACGTTTCCTAAACAAGAACTGGTCTTTGGCACCGAGCAAATCGAGGCTCGAATCAACCAAGATCCGGTGATCTCCCAACAAATTTCTCTTTGGAACCGAGCCGGGTCACGCGCCATTCAAGGAAATTTGTTGGTGATTCCGATCGAGCGATCGCTGCTTTACGTCGAGCCGCTCTATCTCGAAGCAGAGCAAAACAGCTTACCTACACTAGTACGTGTGATTGTCGCCTACGAAAATCGAATTGCAATGGCAGCAACCCTCGATGAAGCACTGCGGGCAATCTTTCAACCTACGCCTACGAAGACACCTGCGATCGTGCGTCCGGTCGAATAATCGAGTATAAACAGAATCATTGTTATGCCGGTGACATCCTCCCACTCCAACCGCTAGGCGGTATGGAGTAAGCTTCTCAAAGTCGCCTTTGAGGTTTCCTGCTTCATTGGGGTTCCCAAGCAACCTTCCTCCACAGGCAGTATCACCGTCTGTCCAACGGTTATAAGTC
>JAYVFW010000118.1:0-17971 GCA_043772715.1 Phormidesmis sp.
AGGGATAGCCCGCCACGATCGTTTTACCATTGGGATTGTTGGGCTGCGATCGGTTCACAATAAATTGATCGGCAGATAAGACTAATTGTTTAATCCAGCTAGGTGCCGAATCGGTTTGTTGACCCTGGTCGATTTTCCAGCGATCGAGCAGCCTTTGTTCATAGGCGTGTTGAGTCCGCAGTGCCGTTTCTCCGTCAAGATTGGGCGTTGCATCAGTGCTGGCGATAAACGTCACCGATTCGCCAGGGTGCAGCGTCGCCTCAAACGTTGCAGCGTGGAGGTGGTCGTCTTGATCGTTGAGTCCGCGCTCGCGCTCGACGCTCAACTCGTAGCGATAATACCAATCGTGCATGGGGATGGCTTTTGCGCCCCGACACAACAAATAAAACGGCACGGCTTCGGGGTAGGCTGAAACGCAAACGCCTTTGCCGATCGAGTCAACGCCCATTTGCCAATAGCCGCCCTGAGTTTCGCTGTGATGGTCGCGATAATTGACCAGTGCTTTCAGCGTCAGCGTTAGCGGCTGGGTGGCGCGGTGCAAATGATATTGCACATAAGTGGTGTTGGCTCCTTGCTGCATCCAGATGCGCTTTTCGAGCAGGGCATCGCCACAGGCAAACCGCCATACGGGAACGGTGCCTTCTAAAAAAAACCGCTCAATGTGGCGATAGCCATTAGAACAGACAACATCGCCTTTCCAGCGATTGGTGCTGAGGGCGTAGAATTCTTTGCCATAGCGGACGCTTTCATCGAGCTTAGTGACGAGTAACGTGCGCCGCTGGGGAGGCTGGAGCGCGGCAACCAGCAAGCCGTGATAGCGACGGGTCAGCAGCCCCGCGATCGTGCCCGATGCGTATCCTCCAATGCCGTTGGTGACGAGCCATTCTCGTGTTTCCGCAGCCGCGAGATTGCCGCAGATCTCTCGTCCAAAATCGATACTCATCACAAAAAGCCTTTCGGTAGCGTCTCTATTTACCCTGATTATGAGGTGAAAGGGCAAGCGATCGCAGCAATTGTTACGACCCGTGTGAGCGCTTATCCCAATTATTTGAACCCTCAGCCTTTAGTCTCTAGGATTGACGATCGTTTACACTAGAGAAAAGAAATTCTGGGATGTTCATTGTGTCTGTCCTTTTATCGCAAGAAGTTCTAAAACAGCTAGGCATTGATGATTCGACCGAATTCGATGAACACACTGTTACAGAACAAGTGAGAAAACTACATCCTGAGTTCACCGCTGAAGATGCAGAAGCTTTTTTAGCTTACCTATCTGTCAAGCAGAAAAGAAGCGAAGTTTTTAAGCGCCTTGCTGATGCCTAAATTTCTTTCTACATTTGTAGTTTTAGAACCGAGGATTAAATAACCTGTCAATCCTGTGATCAAATCTCTTGATTCGGCATGGCTGAGATCTTCGCCCCCTAAATCCCCCATTGATGGGGGACTTTAAGCCAAGATTCCCGATTTCAAAGTCCCCCAGAATGGGGGATTTAGGGGGCACAAGCCTACTCAAACGGAGCCATCACCGAACTTATCTACACTCTAATTGAGTCCGAGAAGTTGCACCTTAATAAATTCACGTTCCTTAGCACTACATCAGGATATGATTGCAGCCTTTGGAGGAGATCGCTTTAGCATTTTCAAACATTTATAGCCTGAATTGTGTGCCATTCTGTTTCTGTCAAAGGTTGAGATTCTAAGTGAATGTCAAAACAATCACTCGCTGATTGAATTAACGTCTCCATCACAGTTTGAATTAACGCTTCTCCTCGCATTGATAGAGGTAAGTTGGGCAAGTTAGCGGATTCGTTGTCAAAAACCCGATCGAACAGTTCCCCGTCCGGTTCTAATCGCATCGAGCCATGTTGCAAAATGGCATTTCCCTGCCGCAATTGAGCGCTGCCGATCAGCTTTGCACCGTTTGACATGACCAAATCTGCAACGGTTGCCGTCCCAAAGCAGTTGGGATTGTGAATATAACTGCCGCCTGCTTGTCCGTAGTGGAGATCGACATTGAGCGATCGCCATCCTTCAATCAAAAATTCGCAGATCGTTTGATAAGCTTGCATTCGATTGCCTGACAATCCTGATGTGATCACCGCGTAAGTCAAATCCCCCTGATGCAAAACGGCGCGTCCTCCACTCGGTCGGCGGACTAGTTCGATCGATTCACCGTGCCACGTTAGCTGCTTCCACTCGTCTGGATATCGATGCTGATGATAGCCCAGCGAGATGGCAACAGGTGACCACGTGTAAAACCGCAGCGTCGGCGGATGATCGCCGGAAGCGTGTTGTTTTAACAGCCACTGGTCGATCGACATTTGCATCTGACCCGATGCCTGAATGAGCGGAATAAGTCGCCAAGTTTTCACGGAACTCCCCTATCTCGGAGGTTTAAATGATGGCACTCGCTAGGGCATTTCAACCATAGGAAATTGCTCTGGCTCGATCTTTAACGCGATCGTGCGATCGCTCCGTTTCACCGTCACTTCTAATTCACCTTTGACCCCGACTTGATCGACCAATCGCTGAATTGTGCTGACTTTATCGACCGGCTGCTGATTGACTTCTGCAATTACGTCTCCTGCCCGTAGCCCCGCTTTGGCGGCTGGAGTGCCCTTGTTAACCTGTACCACTAAAATGCCGTTGTCTTCTTCTACGCGCATCTGACTGTTGGGCGCTTGATTGATATATTGCTTCACTTGTGGAGTCAGTGCCACCATTTGCACCCCAATATAGGGATGCTGCACTTCTCCAGTTGCAATGAGTTGTTGAGCCACTGCCTGAGCCGTGTTAATCGGAATCGCAAAGCCCAGCCCTTGAGTGCCGCGAATAATCGCAGTGTTGACCCCAATCACGTCTCCCTGAGCGTTTAGCAGAGGGCCGCCAGAGTTACCCGGATTGATAGCCGCATCGGTTTGAATAAACCCCACCCGCTTATCAGGCACGCCAATGTCAGCGCTCGATCGCTCTGTGCCGCTAATCACGCCGACCGTCACCGTTTTTTGCAGCCCTAGTGGATTGCCGATCGCAATCGCCCATTGCCCTTGCCGAACCTTGTCTGAGTTGCCCAGCGTGACAGTGGGTAATCGATCGGCTTGCACTTCAATCACGGCGACATCGGTTACTGGGTCTTTGCCCAACACTTTGCCTTCTAAAATGCGTCCGTCTTGAAAAGACACCGTAACCATATCGGCGCGATCAACGACGTGGGCATTTGTGATAATTTGTCCAGTCGTATTGGTTGAGCTAATCACAAACCCAGAGCCAATGCCTCGCAAAACCGATTGCGACGATGCCCCCGGTCTGCCTAAAAAAGGTCTGAGTGCCTCAGGAATATCGCCCCCCATCGTGCGAGACACATTAACTTGAACGACTGCGCCCTCTGCTTTTTCGACAGCGACGGTGACAAAGTTGGCGGCAGAATCGGTTTGGGCAAACATCACACCCGCCGCCCAAGCAGTTCTCGATCCATCACTGACGCAACCGATGACCACGATCACCAGCCAGGTAACAAACCCGATCGCTAGTTTTTCTAGAAAGCTAAATCGCAACTGAGGCATAAAATTAATTCCTGTACCGAGGCTGTTATCACCTTAGCGATCGTACAGAGAATTTCCTCAATCTTACGGCTGAATTTTACCGTTGGGATCAGGGATTAGATAATATCGGTTACTTGCAGCGGGGCACGGCAGTGCCATGCCCTTACACAGATCTCTACTTTATTTTGGCTCGAACTTTAGCGAGACTCCGTTCATGCAATAGCGTTGTCTAGTTGGGGCAGGGCCGTCGTTAAAAACGTGTCCTAAATGCCCACCACAGCGGCGGCAATGCACTTCGACACGGGTCATAAACAGTGACTTATCAGTTGTGGTTTCGATCGCGCCTTCGATCGGGGCAAAAAAGCTGGGCCAACCCGTGCCGCTATCAAATTTGGTGTCTGAGGTAAACAGCGGCAATCCACACGCACTACACTCATACATACCTGGGCTATATTGCTTGTCAAGGGGGCTGGTGCGAGGGCGTTCAGTCCCGTGTTTTCGCAGCACTTGAAACTGTTCTGATGTGAGCAGCTTTTTCCATTCGTCCTCTGTTTTGGTGATTTTAAACTCACGGTTTGAGGCTGTCATCTCGATCTGGCTCCCGCTTAAATACTTTGCACTAAATTCTATTTTAGAAGGTTCTCAGCGGTCTTGCAGGGTAGGAATAGGGGTTAGCGTCGGTTATCACACCCTGACGTTGCAAATTGGATTTGTTGACGCAAAATGGTGAGTAGTCATGCACTTAGGAACGTGGATTATTAAGGTGTAACTTCTCGTAGTCTATCCGTTCGTTGACGGCTCCGTTTGAGTCGGCTTGTGCCCCCTAAATCCCCCATTCTGGGGGACTTTGAAACCGGAATTTTGGCTCAAAGTCCCCCAGAAGGGGGGATTTAGGGGGCGAAGATCTCAGCCATGACAAATCAAGTGATTTGGTCATAAGATTGACAGGTTATTTAATTCACGATCCTTAGCAATGTCGATGAACGAGGCTTTTAAGCAGTTGACCGCAGCAAAAAACGCCTTTCAAGCTGAGGATTGGAAAACCGCAGAGCAACTTTGTTTGCAAATTATTCAACAACGCCCTCAGCAGATCGAAACGCTTGAGATGTTGGGCATCGTCTATTGTCAGACTGGACAATTTGAACGGGCGATCGCCCACTATCAATCCTTTCTCAACCTCGCACCTAACTCCGCGTCTGCTCACTACAATCTAGGCACAGCATTCTCGAAAGTAGAGCAGGTTGATGCCGCGATCGCGCATTATCAAGCGGCAATTGCCCTCGATCCCAGTTTTTATCAAAGCCACTACAACTTAGGCAATGCTTATCTTGCACAACAACAATATGAAGACGCGATCTCAGCCTATCAACAAGTGTTGAAGTTAAAGCCCGACCATCGGCAATCGCTGCATAACTTAGGGGCGTGTCTGCAAAATCTAGAGCAGTTTGAGGGGGCGGCAGATGCCTATCAGCAAGCGTTGGCGCTCAAACCCGACCACGCGATCGCCCACAACAGTTTAGGAGAGACTTTGCGAAAACTGGGTCGCGTCGAGGCGGCGATCGAGCATCTCAGACAAGCGATCGTCCTTGATCCGACCTTTGCGGAGGCACACAACAATTTAGGCGTTGCATCCTATTATTGTGGACAGTTTGCTGAGGCGGGCGATCGCTATCAAGAAGCTTTGAGACTCAATCCTAATTATGCAAATGCTCAACTCAACTATGGTTTTTTGTTGCTGTTGAGGAGCGATTTAGAAGCTGGATTTCGATATTATGAGCAACGCTGGGCGGGGCAATCTCTGACTCCCCCTGGGTTTCCTCAGCCTGAGTGGGATGGCTCTAATCTCAATGGCAAGACGATTTTGCTCTGCCACGAACAAGGCTTTGGCGACCTGATTCAATTTATCCGCTATGCGCCGCTAGTTGCAGCACGGGGCGGACGGGTAATTGTGGGTTGTTCTGCTCCGTTGCTGCGCTTGCTTAAAACTGCTCCTGGCATTGAGCAGCTTATACTCGAAGGGGAGACAATGCCACCGTTTGATTGCTATGCACTGCTGCTGAGTCTGCCCTACTTGCTGGGCACGACGCTAGACACGATTCCGGCAGTGATTCCCTATCTCTCGACTCCTCAAGTTTCTACACCCAATACTATTTTGAAAGTTGGTATTGTTTGGGGTGGAAATTCTAAGAATGGTAACGATCGCGATCGCTCAATTACTCTCACCGAGTTGTTGCCGCTATTGAGCTTAACCGAGGTAGAATTTCACAGTTTGCAGAAGGGAAGATCTGAGGAGTTACAGCAATTTCAGGCGGCGCATCCCACAATCTCGATCGTGGATTTTGATCAGCAGCTTGAAGATTTTGCAGACACGGCGGCGGCGATCGCTGGGCTAGATTTAGTGATTAGTGTGGATACTTCTGTAGCACACTTGGCGGGTGCAATGGGCAAACCAGTTTGGGTTTTGTTGAGTGCGGTTCCTGATTGGCGGTGGTTTCTCGATCGCACAGATAGCCCCTGGTATCCGACGGCTCGATTATTTCGTCAGCGTTGTCTTAGAGATTGGTCTAGCGTGACTGAATCGATTAAGAATAAGCTAGCGGCTCTGATTAGAAATAAATTCCAAAACTTGAATTCTAACGTTAGGAATTCTGTTCAAATTTCAGATTCTAAAAACAATCAAAAATTAATAATGAATTCGTCACCCAAAACTAAAAAAATCGGGATTGGATTTCCAATTGGTGGGAATCTTGGCTGGGGCGTTTATGGATTAAATCTAGCGTTGCAGTTATTGAAGATTTCTAATTTAGAACCTGTGTCATTGATGGGGATTTCTGCATTGTCACTTAACCCAGTGCTGCGATCTCGCCTCAACTCAGTGCTTGATTATTCTCAGCAGATTCAAACCCTGCTCACTCAGCACCCAGACAAGATATTAACCACAAACTTGCTGTTGCTCAAACCGCTCGGCAATCACTTTGCAACCAGTGAAGAAAATCGTCGCATTCAAGGAACTCACAACATCGGCGTTATTTTTTCAGAAGATACGCATTTTTTGCCGCATGAGATTGAGCAAGCCAAACGCTACGATCGCCTGATCGCAGGCTCTACCTGGAACGCCGAAATCTTGCAGAGCTATGGACTCACGCAGGTCGAACTTGTTCAGCAAGGAATTGACCCCACGCTATTTCACCCGGCTCCTAAATCGGGACTGTTGCGCGATCGCTTTGTGGTTTTTTCGGGCGGCAAATTAGAGTATCGCAAAGGTCAAGATATTGTCGTGGCTGCCTTCCGCATTTTTCGATCACGGCATCCCGAAGCGCTATTGTTGACAGCATGGCATAACCATTGGGTCAACACAATGACCGGACTCGATCGCGCCAACCATGTGACCGGAGTTCCCAGCGTTGATGCTCACGGACGATTGCAGGTGACTCGCTGGCTCACAGAAAACGGTATTCCTGCCGATGCCGTGTTAGACGTGGGGATGATTCCTAATGCGATCGCGCCTCAAGTTTTGCGAGAAGCCGATGTCGCGGTGTTTACCAATCGCGGTGAAGGCGGCACCAATCTAGTGGCGATGGAAAGCCTTGCGTGTGGTATTCCTACCATTATCTCGATGAATACAGGACACTTGGACTTGATTGGTGACGATCGCTGCTATCCGCTCCGCACTCAGGGTCAAGTTGTTGGCAATGAGCATTATCAAGGCACCGAAGGCTGGGGAGAATCTCAGGTCGAAGAAGTGGTGGAGCAGTTAGAACAGGTGTATCGCGATCGTGCCGAAGCTCAACGTCGTAGCAATGCGGCTGCCCGATTTATGCAAGATTGGACGTGGGAAAATCAGGTGCAGCGATCGTTGCTCGTATTAGCAGATTTTCTTTAAAGAACTGCCCAAACTGTTGTTCTAAAGAGGGATGAGATCTTTGAGCAATACAGCTATGATTCGGTCGCATCAGTCAGTAGACCTCCTGCATGAATAAAATTCTAGACGCGAACCACCCTGAGATCTCGCCCCCTAAATCCCAATTCTGGGGGAACTGGAGTTCAAAGCCCCCCAGAATTGAGGGATTTAAGGGGCGTTACCGGATTCGTGCAGGAGGTCTGGTAGCTGAAATTTTACGTTCGGTCGAGCTTGAAGAAACTTTAGACATCGGAGAGTTGAAACAATGGATTGGGAAAAGGGACGCAGAAGCACAAACGTTGAAGATCGACGCGGTAGAGGAGTCTCTGCCCCGATCATTGGCGGTGGCATTGGCACGATTCTCTTGGCGCTTGTGGTCACTTTCCTAGGCGGCGACCCCAGTGTGATTCTCAACCAGGGCGCTTCACCTGATCAGCGTTCGGCTCCATCATCGCAACCGCGATCGCCTCAAACAACGGGGGCTGCCAACGACAAAATGTCTAACTTTGTATCCGTGGTTTTAGCCGATACAGAAGATACTTGGAGCGATATTTTTAGGCAAAGTGGTGGCAGATATGTCGAGCCAACGCTGGTGCTTTACTCAGATGCGGTTGACTCGGCTTGTGGGTTTACCCAATCGGCGGTGGGACCGTTCTACTGTCCTCGCGATCAGAAAGTCTACATTGACCTAGGCTTCTATCGCGAACTAAAGACTAAATACCAGGCACCAGGAGATTTTGCTCAGGCTTACGTGATTGCTCATGAAGTGGGGCATCATGTCCAAAATCTGTTAGGTATTTCGGATAAAGTGCGATCGCTGCAAAAGCAATCAAGTCAGGTAGAAACGAATCAGCTTTCTGTCAAGCTAGAGCTACAAGCCGATTGTTTTGCCGGAGTCTGGGGAAATCGCGCCGAGCGATCGCGGCAAGTCCTTCAGCAGGGCGACATTGAAGAAGCGATCGCGGCAGCCAGCGCCATTGGAGATGATCGCTTGCAGGAACGAGCTAGAGGATATGTGGTGCCAGAGTCTTTTACCCACGGCAGTGCAGCCCAGCGAACTCAGTGGTTCAAAAAAGGCATTCAAAGCGGTGACCCATCACAATGCAACACCTTCGCAGGAACTAATCTCTAGATAGCTACTAACCTGGCAAGGACTGTTCGTGCAGATTGGAGCGGTTCCTTCAAAGTTGCGCTCTGCGCTCTGTTTCAGTCGGCTTCAGCCCCCTAAATCCCCCATTCTGGGGACTTTGAAACTGGAGTCTTGACTCAAAGTCCCCCACTCGTGGGGGATTTGGGGGGCAAAGATCTCGGCGATGACAAATCGAAGAACTTGTGGGTACACCCTACCGTTTTACGTCGGGTCTTTGATGCCAGGTTAATAGGTGGTACTTCTGCAATCAAAGTCAGAGGCAAAGCATGAATGACCCTCACCCCCAACCCCTCTCCCCAAGGAGAGGAGAGCTAGAAATCTTGTTCCCTCTCCTTGGGGAGAGGGCTAGGGTGAGGGCGGAAAATTGCACCTTAATAAATCCACGATCCTAAGTTGACACTAATAGACACTGCCCATCGATCGTACTCACATTGGTTTTGATCATGTCGATTCAAACGACTGGGATGGTTCACACGGCTTTGGCGCGATCGTTTATCTATCAACCTCCAGCGTCTGCTTATGGGGCCCGTCGCATTCTCGTTAAACCTAATCTGGGCTATCCGGCTGGGCCGCCGATAACGGTGAGTATGGAAATCTTGGGTCAAGTCTTAAAAGCGTTGCGTCAAGCCAGTCCTGAGGCTGAAATATTAGTCGTGGAGGGGGTTTGCTCTCCGGTGAGTTTGGCTGAGATCGCGGCACGAAATGGACTCTATGCGCTGCTAGACGAAGGAATGCGGCTTTTAGATGCTGATAGGCTGTCGATCGTAGAATATCCCAATCGTTCTCAGGCTCCGGTGCGCTTTGACAAGATGTGGGCACCCGCGCTACTGCAAGAAGTGGATTGCCGGATTACGGTCGGAACATTTAAGCGAACCATCTTGAAAGATGAACCGTTAATTTCTGCCTCGCTCAAGAATTTGTATGGACTGTTTCCACGATCGCAGTACAAAGCTCGCAGCGCCAACTCGCGTGGACAATTACACCACCCATCCGTGCCGCTCATGTTGCAGGATGTCTATTTTTGCATTGGGCATTTGTTTAACGGATCTGTGGTGGATGCCGATCGCCGATTGATCAGCCCTGACTGGAAGCCCGATAAAGGAAAAACGATCGCCCTGGGTAAAGTTTTTTTTGGAGATGACGTGATCTCGGTCGATCGTGCGGCTTGCCAAGAAGCAGGAGAAGCGATTCCTAGTTATCTGGATGCGATCGATCAAATACGATCGCGCTCCTAGTCATCTAAATCACTGCTGGCTAAAGCTTTTTGGGCAATGCGAGTCAGGTAAACGGTAACTGCAATAGTGGCGATCAGTCCGATCGCTTGCAGCGCCCACTGAGCCGATTGAGTAGATGGGGCTGATGGATCAATAGTGGCTAAACTGCCTGCAAGCGAACCGATATAAACATACAAAATTGTTCCGGGAATCATGCCTGCACAGCCCAACACATAATCTTGCAGCGAAACATCTGTAACGCCAAACACATAGTTCAATAAAACAAACGGAAACGCTGGCGATAGACGAGTCAGAAAAACAATTTTTAATCCTTCTTTGGAAACGGTTGCATCGATCGCTTCAAATTTAGCATTACCTACAATCTTTTTAGAAATCCAGTCACGAGCGAAATAACGTCCAATCAGAAATGCGGCAGTTGCGCCAAGAGTTGCGCCAATAAATGCGTAGAGAGTACCCCAAATAGCGCCAAAAACAACACCTGCACCTAAGGTTAAAACACTTCCTGGAATCAGAAGCACTGTTAGCAATACATAGGTGACGATGAATATGACTGCACTCGCTGAACCAAAGTCTTGAATCCATTTCAGCAAACTTTGCAAGGATTCTTGGATATTAGAGAAATGAATCATAGCGACAATAGAAAAATTAATTAGAATCATCACAATTAAAAAGCGCCTATCTTTGGTTCTCGACTTAGAGCAATCTTACAAAATTGATTGACCTTTCAAAAAAGTTATTTTGAATCGTAGAATTTGACTCAAACTGAATTAACTTTTTGATGAAAGCAGTGATTCTAACGTTTACTCAACGGATTTTGGCGGGCGATCGCAACCCAGTTCAATACACCCTATCCCTGACGGCAGAAGAACGATCGCGATCGCGCCACCCCTTCCAAACCGAGGACGGGCAAACGGTCTATTTGCATCTTCCCAGAGGCACGACGCTGCGAGAGGGCGATCGACTCCGAGCCGAATCTGGTGAACTTGCTCAAGTGTGTGCCAAGCCTGAACCTGTACTCACCGTCACGGCTAAGAGTGAGATCGACTTGCTGCAAGCCGCCTACCATCTCGGAAACCGTCACGTTTCGCTCGAAATCATGGAGACTTATTTGCGCCTTTCACCTGATCCGGTGCTGCAAGATTTGCTCCACCATCGCGGACTGACTGTAATTGAAGAAGTTGCCCCATTTCAGCCAGAAGTCGGGGCTTATGGACATCATGCTCACTAATTCTGCATTGCTCAATCTATTACAGCTTGCTAGCCCGACACTGCCGATCGGAGCTTATAGCTATTCTGAGGGCATTGAAGCGTTGGTCGATGCCGCTAAGATCACGAGCGCGTCCAGTTTAGAACACTGGCTGAGGCAAGAATTGTGCTACGGAGCCGTCCGGGTGGAAGCGGCGGTGATGATTCGCGCTTATCGATCGACGATCGCTGAAGATTTTTCTGGTTTGACTGACTGGAATCGCTGGCTGTCAGCAACGCGAGAAACCGAGGAGCTACGATCGCAAAGCTGGCAAATGGGACGATCGCTGCTGCGACTATTTCAAGACTTACAAACCGATGAATTCACACCGCAGCTTTTGCAGGAAGAGTGTAATTTTGCGATCGCCTTTGGCACGATCGCCGCTCGGTGGCAAATCGACGAACAATCTGCCCTTTTGGGATATCTCCACAGTTGGGCGACGAATCTGATTAGTGCTGGTATCAAGCTGATTCCGTTAGGGCAAACGGCAGGACAACGGCTGCTTTTAGGGTTGGGTGAGGCGTTCGATCGAGCCACTCAAGAAGTGTTGACGCTGCAAGACGACAATCTGAGTAGCTGCGGCTGGGGTTTGTCACTGACAAGCATGGCACACGAAACGTTATACAGCCGTTTGTTTCGCAGTTAGAAACTTTGCTGACCCTCGATACAGTTGATCTAAGGATCATGAATTAAATTTAAGACCAGAATTTGCGTACGGGCATGGCACGGCAGTGCCCATTAACATTGCAAGTAACAGAAATGATTTAATTCACGATCCTAAGTCCTGATTTTGCATTCGCTTATGGTTACTTCCATTTCTCAGGTCACTCAGTCAAAAACGCCGCAAATTCACCTGTGGGAGCCTGCCACTTGGGAAAACTATTTGTTTTGTCGCGATCGAGAAACGCCTCCAGATTTGCAACGGCGGCTGTTTTTCGATCGCGGCTATCTTCATAATCGACGATATGCCCGGAGAAGGAATTAATCACGCGACGAGCGATCGTCTGATTGCAATACTGTTCGTGCGAGTTTAGCGTCACAATCGGAAGGGCAAGACACTGAACGTTAACGAACCAAAATTTTATGAATGCCTTTCGAGTCGGAATCGCGGGTCCAGTCGGGTCAGGTAAAACCGCGTTAGTCGATGCCCTCTGCAAAGCAATGCGGCAAACCTTCAATATCGCCGTTGTGACAAACGATATTTATACCCAAGAAGATGCCCAATTTTTGGTGCGAAGTCAGGCACTAGAGCGCGATCGTATCCTCGGTGTTGAGACGGGTGGCTGTCCGCATACGGCAATTCGGGAAGATGCCTCAATGAATTTGGCGGCGATCGAAACCCTCGAAAATCGCTTTCTCACCTTAAATCTGATTTTTGTCGAAAGTGGTGGCGACAATTTAGCGGCCACCTTTAGCCCCGAATTGGTTGACCTGAATATTTATGTGATTGATGTAGCGGGAGGCGACAAAATTCCTCGCAAAGGCGGACCGGGCATCACCAAATCTGATTTGCTAGTGATTAATAAAACTGACCTCGCTCCGTATGTGGGTGCAGACTTAGGCGTGATGGAGCGCGATGCTCGAAAGATGCGCGGTGACAAGCCATTTGTGTTTACAAATCTCAAAATTCAGGAGGGTTTGGAGGCGATCGTAGACTTTATTGAATCCCGCGCAGGGCTGAATTTAGAAACAAACGTAACAACTTAGTCAAAATTTTGTAATCTACTATACAATTGCTCCGCGAAGTCAAGTTCTAATATCACAGTGCCCTTACGGTGATTTGGGACTTAGTTTAGCGCAATTGTTTAGATAGCTCGTGGGGAGCAAAATCTTAAATTATGACAAAGCGATTTCGTCGGCGTGAATTCCTGATTTTTGGCTCGGCTGCAACAGGTAGCATTCTTCTCAAGGCGTGTGCCCCGGCTGCACCGCCGATCTCAGGCACTTCGGCATCTCCGGCAGCAACCACGGCTGCGACCACCGCTTCCGGCAATGGGATCAAAGTGGGAATTTTGCACTCGCTGAGTGGCACTATGGCGATCTCTGAAAAGAGCGTTGTGGATGCCGAGCAACTGGCGATCGAAGAAATTAACAAAGCGGGCGGGGTTTTAGGCAAGCAGATCGAAGCGATCGTCGAAGATGGCAACTCTGACTGGCCGACTTTTGCTGAAAAAGCCAAGAAATTGATCGACCAGGATAAAGTCGCCACCGTCTTTGGCTGCTGGACATCCGCCAGCCGTAAAGCGGTGCTGCCCGTGTTTGAGGCTAAAAAGCACTTGCTCTGGTATCCCGTGCAATATGAAGGGCAAGAGTGTTCTAACAACGTCTTCTACACCGGAGCCGCGCCTAACCAGCAAATTGAGCCTTCTGTGCAGTGGTTGCTCGACAACAAAGGCAAAGAATTCTTCCTCGTTGGGTCAGACTATGTGTTCCCTCGCACGGCAAACACCATTATCAAAGCCCAACTCGAAGCAAAAGGCGGCAAAACGGTTGGGGAAGACTACATTCCGCTGGGCAACACCGAAGTCAAAGCGGTGATCGCCAAAATCAAACAAGCGCTTCCCAACGGTGGCGTGATTTACAACAGCTTGAATGGGGATACCAACGTGGCTTTCTTTAAAGAACTGCAAGCGTCTGGCATGGGCCCTGATAAATATCCTTCCATGTCGGTCAGCATTGCCGAAGAAGAAGTCAAAGCGATCGGGGTGGAATATCTCAAGGGTCACTACGCGGCGTGGAACTACTTCCAAACCGTCAACACTCCGGCGAGTAAGAAGTTTGTGGAAGCATTCAAAGCAAAATATGGGGCAGATCGAGTCGTCAATGACCCGATGGAAGCCGCATACATCATGGTGTATCTGTGGAAGCAATCGGTCGAGAAAGCCAAGACTGCGGACGATCTCGACAAGGTGAAAGCAGCCGCTTATGGGCAGACCTTTGATGCCCCTGAAGGCATGGTGACGATGAACACAAACCATCACCTGTCTAAATATGTGCGGATTGGTGAAGTCGCCGATGACGGTCTATTTAAGATTGTTAGTGAAACCAAGGAGGCGGTGAAGCCCATCCCCTGGAACCAGTTTGTGACTGACACCAAAGGCTTTGCCTGCGATTGGTCTGATCCCGCTAAGGGCGGTAAGTTCAAAACCACCTAAGGTCTAACGGCTCGTGAATTAAATAAAGCCGGAATCTGCGTACGGGCATGGCACTGCCGTGCCCATTGTCTCTGCAAGTAACCGATATGATTTAATCCACGATCGTAAGTTTGAGCTTTAAGTGGTGCCGTTTGACTTAAAGCTCAAGCTTAACGTTATAAAACAATGACTCGCGATCGTGCCTCTCTTTAGAGCCTCTCAGCAGCGCAGTAGCCTCACTTAAAAGCAAAGCCGATCGTCTAAAACGCAAGTTAAGCAATGTCTTCTCCAAAACACAGCTAATCAGATTGACTCGATCGTCCTGCCTCAAAAAATTTGCATCTTAGCACACACTTTCTGACAAAATGCCATGAGACTCTATGGTTGATTCGCGGGCGTTGCTGAATGGTGATATGAATTGCCCCCCTAGCCCCCCAAGTTTGAGGGGAACCGGAATCTTAAAGTCCCCCAAGTTTGGGGGATTTAGGGGGCGAAAGGATTCAGCCTCGATAGACAGATTCATACTTCGATTCAGCAACGCCCATTCGCGTAGTCCTTCACCCAAAACTTGAATGCTATCAGGATTACTAGACGGTATCTTTAGCGGAATCAGTATTGGTTCTGTTTTGTTGTTGGCGGCGCTAGGGTTGGCGATCGTCTTCGGACTCATGGGCGTGATCAATATGGCGCACGGTGAGTTGATGATGTTGGGAGCGTACACCACATTTGTGGTGCAAAACGTTTTCAAATCATTCGGCGGTGCGTGGTTTGACCTTTATATCTTTTTTGCGCTGATCGCTGCATTTATCGTAACTGCCCTGTTCGGTTTAGTGCTAGAGCGAGGTGTGATTCGCTATCTCTATGGCAGACCGCTCGAAACCTTGCTGGCAACGTGGGGCGTAAGCTTGATTTTGCAGCAGTTTGTTCGCAGCGTTAGCTGGGTCTTAGTGATTGGGATTATTTTATTTTGTCTCTTATTTTTTGGGGCGTTAAAGCTGCTGTCTCGTCGTCCTGATTTCGATCGCATTCGCAACCGGGTAATCGCGATTATGCTGCCATTATCAGCCGCGATCGCGTTCGTAACCGGAATGGTGATCGGGCAGACTTATAAACTCCCGGTGACTAAGCCCTGGTTTGGCGCTCAAAACGTCGATGTGACTGCACCTAAATGGTTGCGCGGTGGACTCCCGATCGGAGGGTTTCAACTTTCTTATGTCCGCATCTTTATTATGGTGCTGACGATCGCCTGCGTCGTTGCAATTTATCTATTCTTGAATCGATCGGCGTGGGGTTTAAGAATGCGAGCGGTGACGCAAAATCGCAGTATGAGCGCTTGTCTTGGCATCCCCACCCAGAAAGTAGACGCGCTGACGTTTGCGATCGGCTCAGGGTTAGCTGGCATCGCAGGCTGTGCGGTCAGTCTTCTCGGTTCGGTGGGCCCTAATACAGGGCAAAACTACATCGTGGACACTTTCATGGTGGTGGTTGTGGGCGGTGTGGGCAAACTGGTCGGCAGCATTGTGGCGGCATTGGTGATTGGCACGACAACCTACCTGATCGGGTCTGGCACTCTGGCAACTTTACTAGCACCGATCCAGCCACTTGCAGATTTCTTTACCTTTTTTGCGACCACTAGCATGGCAAAAGTGCTGGTCTTCGCGTTGATTATCGTATTCCTGCAATTCCGTCCAGCAGGGCTGTTTCCGCAGAAAGGACGCACGGTTGATGCCTGATGATTATGAATCGCGATTTCATAATTTTCCATTTCTTACGTGAAGGGAGCTACCAGTGGATATAACCGCTACAAAACCGAGATTTGATTGGCAGAAACGGCGCTTTTTGCTGATTGAGGGCGCGATCGTGCTCGCGATCGTTCTACTGTTGATTTTTGTGATTCCCCAGTTTCTCGTCAGCATTGGTCAGGCGTTTCGCGTCAACTTGCTGGGGCGTTATCTAGCGCTGGCGATCGTCGCTTTAGGCATCGATATTATTTGGGGCTACACAGGCATTCTCAGTTTGGGGCACGGGCTTTTCTTTGCCCTGGGTGGTTATGCTTTGGCGATGTATCTGCAATTGCAGCCAGACGGACAGTTGCCTGACTTTTTCTCGCTCTACGGCGTGACAGAGTTACCTGCGTTTTGGCAGCCCTTTAGCTCGTTGCCCTTCACCATTTTTGCGGCGATCGCGATTCCCACGATCGTGGCTGCCGTCTTAGGCTATTTGGTGTTTCGCAATCGCATTCGCGGCGTTTATTTCGCGATCTTGACGCAAGCGGCGCTGATTGTTTTTTTCAACCTGTTTAATGGTCAACAAAAACTGATTAACGGCACGAACGGTTTAAAGACAGATACCACGACGATTTTTGGTCAACCCGCTGGCTCGGCTGCGGTGCAATGGTCGTTTTATATGCTGACGGTTGTGCTGTTGGCGGGGGCATATGCGCTTTGCCGTTGGCTCACGAGTGGTCGCTTGGGGCGGTTGCTGATTGCGATTCGAGATGACGAACCGCGCGTTCGATTTACGGGCTATGACCCGACTGCGTTTAAAGTGCTGGTATTCGCTGCGTCAGCCGGGTTGGCGGGCGTTGCGGGGGCGCTTTACACCGTACAGTCTGGCATCATCACGCCCAAAGCGATGGATATTGCGTTCTCGATCGAGATGGTGATTTGGGTGGCAGTAGGCGGACGTGCCAGCCTCGTCGGTGCGATTTTAGGAACGCTGGTTGTCAACTTCGCTAAAAGCTTTCTCAGTGAGAAGTTTCCAGAAGTTTGGTTGTTTTTCCAGGGGGCGTTGTTCTTGATTGTGGTCATGGTCTTGCCCGGTGGCTTGGTCGGTTGGCTCCGCACTCATGGACTTGATTATTCACGCACCCTCCTCAGAGGCAAGCAGCGAGTCACGACTTACCCCAGCCTTGAAGAAGACCCGGATGTGGAATATGAGCGACAAGATCTTACAAATCGAAAATCTGACGGTTAGTTTTGATGGCTTTAAAGCGATCAAAAATCTTAATTTCAGTCTCGACCTTGGTGAATTGCGCGTGGTCATCGGTCCGAATGGCGCGGGCAAAACCACTTTTTTAGATACCATCACGGGCAAAACGCAGCCCACGATCGGACGAGTGATCTTCAAAGATCGTGACCTGCGCGGATTGAAAGAACACCAGATCGCCCGGATGGGCATTGGGCGCAAGTTTCAAACGCCGCGCGTATATCTAAACTTGACTCCCCGCGAGGGTTTAGAACTCTCGTGCAATCGACGCAAAAACCTGATCGGAGCCGTGTTTGGCAAGCCGACCACTGCTGAACGACGCACCGTTAGCGGACTGCTAGAGACGATCGGGCTAACCCCAAAAGCCGATATTCAAGCCGCGCTTTTATCTCATGGCGAAAAGCAGCGTCTAGAGATTGGTATGCTCGTAGCTCAGTCTCCTGATCTGCTGCTGGTTGACGAACCTGTTGCAGGTTTAACCGATGAAGAAACCGAAAAAGTCGGCGATCTGCTGATGGCGCTGGCAGAAAGCCACTCAATTATTGTCATCGAACACGACATGGAATTTGTGCGGCAAATCGCCCGTCAAGTCACCGTCCTACACGAGGGCACCGTTCTCTGCGAAGGCACAATGGACGAAGTGCAAAACGATCCCCGCGTCATCGAAGTCTATCTAGGACACCAAGACGAAGCCGAAGCCGCCTAATTTAACGTCAGTTCGACGAGTTTTTTCGCTTCGTTCTCAGCGGCTTCTGCCCCCTAAATCCCCCATTCTGGG
>JAYVFW010000119.1:0-5651 GCA_043772715.1 Phormidesmis sp.
GAAATGAATCGAGCGGGCATTGCACCCGCAGGGCGCTATCAGGGGGTGGACTATTTTAACGGTGGCTTGTTTCGGGAAGTGCATCCGCTCGAGCTGACCGAGAAAGAACTGGAACTGTTGGAGGCGGCAGCTTCACAGGACTGGAAAGCGGTGCGTCCGTCGATTTTTGGCAATATCTTTGAGTCGGCGATCGGCAAAAGCAACAGCACCGAACGCCATGCACACGGCATTCATTTCACGTCTGAAGAAGATATTCTCAAGATTGTGCGCCCGACGATCACGCGCTATTGGGAAGACAAGATCGCCCAAGCAACCACGTTAGCGGAACTCTTCACTTTGCAGACGGAGTTGCGCCAATATAAGGTGCTTGATCCGGCGTGTGGGTCGGGCAATTTTCTTTACATGGCGTATCTGGAGCTAAAACGGCTGGAGCGTGTGCTGCAAGACAAGATCGATGCCCGTCGCAGGTCGGAAAGTGGGCAGGGGCAGATGAGCATTGGCTTTGTCACCCCGCAGCAGTTTTATGGCATGGACACAAATGCGTTTGCGGTGGAGTTGGCGCGAGTGACGCTGATGATTGCGCGAAAGGTGGCGATCGACCTTTGCGATATTCATGATCAGCCTGCTCTGCCGTTGGATACGCTGGATGAAAATATTGTCTGTAAAGATGCGCTGTTTACGGAGTGGGTGAAGGCAGACGCGATTATCGGAAATCCTCCGTTTTTAGGTGGAAGAAACTTGAGAAGAGATTTAGGAGATGAGTATACCGAGAGGGTATATAAGCAGTTCCCAGATGTTAAAGGTCAGGTTGATTTCTGTGTTTTCTGGTTTAGAAAAGCAGCAGATTTGCTTGATTCAAAGCGAGGAAGAGCGGGTCTCGTTGGAACTAACTCAATCGCTCAAATTCAAAGTAGGCGAGCCAGCTTGGATTACATTACTCAGCATGGTGGATTCATACACGATGCAATCTCTACACAGGATTGGTCTGGAGAGGCAGTGGTAGATGTAAGTATAGTAAATTGGTCTTATCAAAAGCCGGAAAAGTTTTTCTTGGATGGCATAGAAGTAAGAATAATTCCTACAACTCTGAAAGATGAAGTATCAGTTGTTGATGCTGCCAGATTGATTGCCAACAAAAGTTTCTCCTTTCAGGCATTTGAATTAGGTGGCAAGGGATTTGTTGTCAGTAAAGCAGATGTTGACCAATGGATTAAGGAAGATTCTAAGAATATACACGTGCTCAAACCAATGGTTGATGGAACAACTCTTCTAAACCCGTGCTTAGAAAAAGATTGGGTGATTGATATGAATGATATGTCCATTGAGGACGCATCCGATTATCGAAAGCCTTTTGACCGACTTTTGCAAGTTGTAAAACCTGTACGCGAAAACAATCGTAGTCCTAAAAATAGAGCGTTTTGGTGGAAATTTAGGAGATACAGTAGAGAGCTGAAAGCATTTCTGAATCAGTCCAAAATATATTTTTCCGTCCCCAAAATATCTAAGCACGTAATTTTCGTCCCTGTTGAATCTTTAGTGCTGCCATGTGAAGCCAATATGGTAATTGCTTCTGAAGATTTTTATGTTCTAGGAGTTCTCACGTCTAAAATTCATTCTCTTTGGATCAAAGCTCAAAGTTCTACCCTCGAAGATAGGATTCGCTACACAAACACAACCTGCTTTGAAACCTTCCCCTTCCCCCAAACCCCAACCCTCAACCTGATCACCACCATCCGCGCGATCGCCCAAGAACTCCACGACTACCGCAGCACCCAAATGGAGAAAAAACAGTGGGGCATCACCAAACTCTACAACGAATATTTCCACGAACCCACCAGCCAACTCTTCAAACTCCACGCCCAACTTGATGCGATCGTCCTTCAAGCTTACGGCTTCAAACCAGACGATGACCTGCTCGAAAAACTGCTGACGTTAAACTTAGAACTAGCAGCAAAAGAGAAGAATGGAGAAGCGATCGTTGGCCCTTGGGCACCCACGAGGAGCCAACCATGACACGCTTTGAAATTGAAACACCCCTTGGATTTGCTGTCAGAACCAGTGATACCTACTGGCAACGGCTTATCATCAAACATCCAGACATTGCTGACCTAGAAACCCTCGCGCAGCAAGCCCTGAGTACCCTTAAAGAAGGAGCTATGTTATGGCGCAGGTAAAAGTATTTTATGAACCTGAAATGGAGTTGCTGACGGTCTTTTGGCAAACCCCTAGAAAAAATCAGCTTTGTACCGAACTTGGCGATGGTGTAATCCTGATTAAAGACGCTGACAGTGGGGAGCCAATCGGCATGGAGTTAATGTCTTATAAACCTGGCGATCGTCGCTTCGATTCTGTCAGTGTTGAGATCGGTACTCCCCAAATCGTGCCTAAAAATCTGGATGTGATCAGCCTACAGCCTTAGCCCCACCAACGACCGACTCGAAAAACTGCTGACGTTAAACTTAGAATTGGCAGAAAAAGAGAAGAATGGAGAAGCGATCGTCGGCCCTTGGGCACCGACACGATCGAGCTAGGCAATAGTGATAATGCTCAAGACCACAGGCTACTTTGACAACTTTGCCTCGCAAAAGCACCCAGAAGTTCAGCGAGAATGGATACGATACGTGCTGACAAACTCCGTCAAAACAGAAAAACAACCCAACAACCGAATTTCTTATTGGGGAAACATTCCAGAAGCAGAGAACCGTGTGCTTGGGGTAATCACCTTAGAAGATGGCACAACCGTCCATAATGCCTTTTTTGACCGTAACTTCTACAAGCAACAGCAGCGAGGTGAAGAACCCCAATGAAAATCCAATATTTTCCTGAAACCGATACTCTAGCGATCGAGCTAACCACAAAACCAGTCGCGGTCACAGATGCCATCACTGATGATTTGATTCTGGACTATGACAGTGACGGCAAAGTTGTTGCCATTACCTTAGACAACTATTCTCGCAATGTAGAAACCATTAATTTACAAGCCCTAGGAGTGCCTCTTTTAGCTGCGTAACCGTTATGGAACCCACCCTCTCGCTCACTGCCCAAGCCCTCAAAGCCCTGATCAAAGAAAGCGTTTGTGAAGTCATGCACGAAGAGTGGTTCAAATTCTTCGACCTGCTGGTTCCCTATATAGACAACGAAGAACAAGCGGCGATCGCAGCCTCATTCTCCCCGGCTGATCACCCAGATACCGACTTCATTGACATCACAAACTGGTTTGACTTCTCGCCTACAATTGTGGCAGACACAATCTAAATCAGGCAGGCATCTCCGCTTGCAAGTCTCACTATGGATCTACGCAAAACCACCACAGCCGTTGTCCATCCCAGCGAACAGCGCGGCTACGTTGCTGAATGCTTGGAGGTTGCTGTCATCACTCAGGGAAACACCCTAGACGAATTGGTAGACAATCTACGAGAAGCGGTTGCTCTGCATTTAGAAGACGAGGATACTGCGCTTCTTGGATTTATTGAACATCCTGTCCTTATCGTCACATTTGAGCTACTGCCAGCCTATGCCTAAACTCAAAAGGCTTTCAGGAGCTGAAGCCGACCCAAACGCAGCGATAAAGACTTGTGTCCACCGTAACTTTCTATAGTGAGGGCGAGAAGTTACACCTTAATAAATCCACGTTCCTAACTTTCGCCCTTCACATCTGCTTGCCGCCCATGCAAATCGAGCTTGGCGCGTAACTCGTCTTTGATGCGACTGAGAATTGACGCTTCATCCAGAGAAGATAAGATCTGATTCACCACGGCTTTAGGTCCATCCGGCCCCCAAGCCGCACCGTTTGCAAGATAGGCTTTGGTCACTTGCCCAATTCCATAAGATGAAACCCCTGCGACTCCGGCTTGCGTCAACGCCACCGAAAAGTAAGGTGCAAGCGCGAGTCCGCCCGTTGCAGGAGTCGCCAAACCTAGCAAACCTTTGAGAGAACTCAGCCCTAAGTTTGCCAATAGCTCACTGGCGGTGATGCCGCCCATCGTGATCGCGATTTTCTTTAACAGCCCGATCGCGCCCTGCTGTGTCATGTTAATTCCATAGAGTTTTGACAGCGCGAGAATCATCGCCACATCGATCGCCGCACTGCTGATAATATCTAGCACCGTGATTGGGTTGAGCGCGATCGCCACAGCTTTCGTAATTACGCCATTCCAAATAATCCGATTGGCGGTTTGCTCTCGAATCATCATTTTGCGCTGCACCAACTGCTCATTCACATCGTCGGCGTAGAGCATCGTGTTCAGCGCAACTAGCGATTTTCCTTCACGGTGCAAGACTTCTAAGATTTTTAGCTTCAGGTCTTCTACTTGTGGTTCCCCAGTGCTTAACTGCACCGAAGTTCGACCATCGGGACGCTTCACCGCTCTAGCAATCAACGGAGACGCTGCCGCCATCACAATCTCATCGGGCGAGAGTAATTCTTTCACCCGCTGATCTCGAATTTTTTCGTAGACACTGACGCGATCGGCATCGGGATATTGATCAATCTTGTTCAAAACCAAAATCATCGGCTTGCCGACTTCTCGTAGCTCTGAAAGCGCTTGAAACTCTACTTTCGTCATGTCGCCCGAAATGATGAACAGCAGCAAGTCTACGTGCTTTGCCACTTGACGCGCCAAAGCCTCTCGCGCTTCTCCGTCTACTTCATCAATGCCCGGTGTATCAATAAGTTCGACCTGGGATTGATTAATGCCGGGTAGAGAGACGCGCAAAATATCGCGATCGCTACCCTCGATCGCTTCACGAGTCAGGCTCCAATTTGCTGACTGCTGACTCTGAGTCACCCCATGAATTGGACCTGTTTCAAAAACCCTTTGCCCCAAAAGCGCATTTAAGATCGACGACTTTCCCCGCCCCACCATGCCAAACGCTGCAATATGCACGACCAAACGATCCAGCTTATCGAGCATGGTTTCTAGCCCATTGATCTCTGGTTCTAAACCCGATCGCTCTTGAGGAGTCAAGTCTAAATTTTCGACCAGATCGCGCAGGGCAGTCTGAGCTTGCTTATAGTTAAGTTCCGTCTGAATTTCATCAAAGCTGAGAATGGCTTCATCTAAGTCTTGATTCAGCGTGGTTTGGCGTAGAGCAGAGAACAAATCGTCTGAATCTGCGGCTGGGTTTGACATCGGTTTTGAAGATTAACGCGGCTAGAGCAAGAACGATATCAACAGAAAGCAGCGCATGAGCGAGGAACTCAGACTGCCACTCTTCTTCTCTTGATCCTAACAGCCGCTTTAACGATAGCGCTGAGTCCGACGAGCGATGACTTGACCACACTGCTATTTTAAACGATGCGCTTAAACCGCAAATTAGCAGAAAAGGTAGATCTGGAAAATGATATCAATTTCAAAAATAATTATGATCGCTCAAACGATCGCTAAAATTCTAAACTAACTGATTCACAAAGCAGAGATTGAGGGTGCTGAAGTTTGTGCTTAAGGCAATGTGCAGATTTTCCATCGCCGCGATCAGCCAGTCAACGCAGTTGCGCGTGTGAGACTCATAGTGGCTAAACAAGATTGAGAAGCGTTTTTCTAAATAGGGTTTGACTTTGCGGCAGAGCAACACGATCTTGAGCAACAGGCTCGTCGTCAGCGTCGGACCCAAATTTGAAAGCAGATCTACAAAGACAAAATGTTGAGGCT
>JAYVFW010000120.1:0-5647 GCA_043772715.1 Phormidesmis sp.
GAAAGTATACGGCGTTTATGATGCTGACCCGACGCATAACCCTAACGCCAAGCGCTTTAAGAGTCTCACCTACTCTCATGTGTTGACCCACGATTTAAAAGTGATGGACAGCACTGCCATCTCATTGTGTAAAGATAACAATATCCCCATCGTTGTTTTTGACTTGTCGGTCGCAGGTAATGTGCGCCGCGCTGTGATGGGAGAATCTATCGGAACGATTGTCGGAGGTTTCTGTGAAGTTTGCTGATGTCGAAGACCATATGAAGAAGGCGATCGAAGCCACTCAACGGTCTTTTAATACCATTCGGACGGGTCGAGCCAGCACCAGTCTCTTAGATAAGGTGTCGGTCGAATATTATGGGACTCCTACGTCTCTCAAGGCTTTGGCGAACATCAGTACGCCTGACTCGAGCACGATTCAGATTCAGCCTTACGATCGAGGCAGCATGGCACTGATTGAGAAAGCGATCTCGATGTCTGGATTGGGGTTAATGCCCAATAACGACGGGTCATCGATTCGGTTAAATATTCCGCCGTTGACCAGCGATCGGCGCAAAGAACTCGTAAAACTGGCAACCAAATATTCTGAAGAGGGCAAAGTCTCAGTTCGGAATATTCGCCGTGATGCAGTTGATGCGGTGAAAAAGCAAGAGAAAGCCAAAGAAATCCCTGAAGACGAATCGAAGGATATTCAAGACAAAATTCAAAAGCTAACCGACAAATATGTCGCTGAAGTGGAAAGAGTTTTGGCTGAAAAAGAAAAAGACATTACAACGGTCTAAATTCGTCTAACTAATCTTCAAAGATTAGAGTAGGCGATGTGCAACTTCTCTCAAATATTTGAAAATACAGCCCTCACCCTAGCCCTCTCCCCAAGGAGAGGGAACCAGAAATTATCTGAAAGCCCTTCTCCTTGGGGAGAAGGGTTGGGATGAGGGCGAATTAGTTGCACATGGCGTTAGAGTCTCAATTTAACGAGCGGTCAGATGCTGAATAGTCAACTGCCGCTTTTTAATTTCCAGATTTTTTGGGCTTCTCTTGAGGTTTTGTAGCGCGTTTGTCGATCGTATCTCGAATCGTTCCCTGGGCTGATTCATGCTCACCCAACGTCCGGCTAAATACATGAGTGCCGTCATATTTCGCGACAAAATAGAGATAATCGGTAGTTTCGGGGGCTAACGTCGCTTTCAAACTTGCAACCCCCGGACTCGCGATCGGCGCAGGTGGCAACCCAGCATTGACATAAGTATTGTAGGGAGACTCGACTTTTACTTGCTCTAGCGTCAGCGGCTGCTCTTTAGTCTGCTGAACGCCTAGCGCATATTCAACCGTTGGATCAGATCCTAATGGAATATTTTGCTTTAACCGATTGGTAAACACTCCAGCGATCCGAGGTCGCTCGGAAGCGACTACCGCTTCTTTTTCGACAATGCTAGCCAAGGTCACCCACTGAAGCAACGATAACTGAGTGCGATCGCGCTCTTGATTATAAAGGGGCAATGCAACCTGCTCAAAGCGATCGAGCATTTGGGTAATCACCTCAGTCGGCGTAACTTGCGCCCCAGCCGAGATTTGGTAAGTATCGGGGTAAAGAAAGCCCTCTAAGCTCGCAACACCCGTCGGCAGCCAGGGATATTTGCCCGTTGGAAGTTGGCTGGCAGCGGTCAGAAAATCTTGCGCCTTGAAGAATCCTTGCTGCTCAAAATAATTGGCCATTTGTTTAAGCGACCAGCCTTCAGGAATGGTGAAACTGCGTTGAGCGACTTCACCCGTCCAGATTTTTTGAGCGATCGTTTGCAGGGGTTCGGCAGTCGATAGCTCATAGTTCCCTGCCTGAAAGCCTCCGTCTGGCTGCCTCCACATCAACCAGCGTGCCCACAACTCCCAGGCTTTTGCCGATTTAATCAGCCTTGCTGTCTCTAGCTCTTGCCCGATCTGCTGGGCTGAGGTTCCCGACGGGATTTGAATCATGACTCGTTTGCCTTGCTGAGAGGCAGCCTCGATCGTAGGCGCACTTGCCCAATTCCACCAAGCCTGTGCCCGCCATGCTGATAAACCTACCACCGAACAGATGATCAGTAGATAAAACGACCCTTTTGCAATGCGCTGGATGGCTTTCATGGTGATTGTTTGAATTGAACAAGCGGACGATCGCCCTAGTCAGAACAAATAATCGACGCTCTATCGCCACTAGTCAAGACTGATTAGAAGTTCTGATGATTAAAGTTTCAAGATTGCCGTTTCTAAGGACGCTCTGTGGAACGTCCCTACAAACTTGCGATTGGGTCTTTATGGAGGACTACTCCATTGCATCAAAGAGCTGATCTTCGATCATTGGCAGCATCGGCTCGATTTTTTTTAGTTCTTCTGGAGAAAGTAGGTGAGGCTGCCCGTCTTCGTCCATTCTTGCCAGAATGAAGAAGGGATCAAGCGGGGCATAGATGGCATACTCTTGCTCCTCGTGATAAAAACTAGACAGAAGTTGCAGTTCTTCTTGCTCGTCTTCTGAGTCAGACTCAACGCCCGCCCATTCGTCTTCATCTTCTACAAAATCGGGCAAATCGCCCTCAACGGTCAGCACCACAGCCGTGCGCTTTAACGTGAGGTTTTGCTCTTCTAAAACCGCTCTAGCCGTCGGAAAGACTCGATTCAATTCTTCCTCATCTTCGACTAAGACGGCTTCGTCTTCCTCACCATCTTCTTGCCAAGCAAAAACTTCTACAGGAGAGTCTACTGGAAGCAGCAAGACATATTCCTGCTCTTCGACCTCTAGGGAATGCTCGACGTAGCAGGTAAGGGTTAGCCCTGCCTCATCGGTCAGGGTAACGGTTGGAGCATCCATATCAATGCTATCTTCATCCATTGGACTCTCTCTATCTCGATTCGACTTGGGCATTATGATCCTTGGCGCGATCGCACTTAGCTCTCAGAAAAGTATCCCTCAGAATGGCACCTTCTCTAAAGGGTGAAGGTTTGTTTATGCTTTTTCTCGGAGCCGCTCTTTGAGTTTTCGTTCATCTAACCATTGTTGCAAAATAATGGACGCTGCTTTGCGATCGATCAATCCTTTATTGCGCGAGGGTGAAATGTTTTCGGCGTGAAGGAGCTGTTCTGCCTGATAGCTGGTTAACCGTTCGTCTACATACTCGATCGGGAGGTTAAGGGCGTGAGAGATGGCTCTGGCAAATTTTTGCACTTGCTTTGCCTGAAATCCCAATGAGCCATCCATCGTGTAGGGCAAACCAATAATTAGGATTTGAACTTGACGATCGTGGATCATCGCCTGCAATTCAGCAATGACTTGTTGAAAAGATTTGCGCTCGATCGTCGTCAGCCCGGTAGCGATCAGTCCTGTGCCATCACAGCCCGCGACCCCGATCCGCTTTTGACCGACATCTAGCCCCAAGGCAGAGACAAACTCCATACTCATACCTTGATCCCAGGAGGACGGCTCAACAGCAAGGATCTTCACCACGAGGTTCTGTTTTAGACGCTCGATTGACGAGATCTTGGACGCTGCTGCCAGCTTCTGGAGATGCGGGCGGTTTTGCAGAAGGGGTTGAATCTGGCTTAGACTCTTCTCGCTTGATTGACTTGAGCAGTGAAATACGTCCAGGAACTGGCTTGCGAGAAGGTTGCAGCCCTTGCAGCACGTCAGAAAGCTGTAACCCTTCTACGGCAGAAGGTTTTGCTTCTCGGAGCTTGTGCCACACCGATCGAGACATTACCAGCGTGTGGGCGATGCGATCAGCTCCGACTCGTTCTAAATATTCTTCTCGCTCAGGCTGATAGTCTGATGACGACAGGTGTAGCGCTTGTGCCGGAACTTCTTGCGTGACTCGCGCCATTTGAGCCATTAGCTCAGGGTAGAGCCAGGTATAAGCAGGGTTGACGGTTAGTTGCGCGACGTGAGGCTGAGAGCCGTCGCGGCATAACTGCACCTGAAAATATCCGATCGCCGCTTTGCGCTGTGGCTCAAACACATAGCCACTCACAAACTCAGTGCGGCTAAACAACTGTCTGACCCCTTCAGCGACCGAGCTAAACAGGCTAGTTTTAAAGTCTTGAATGTGACGATCGAAAACTTGACGCACGAGTGGCGGCATCGCCATCGTGTCGAGTTGGTAAAGCAACTGAGCATCAGCATTGCTGACGGGCAGCAGATTGGGTAAATCTGGCTCTCGGTGCGACAATTCTTGCAGCAGTTTGGGAGAGATGCCCCAATAAGTCATGTGTGCCAGACGCTGAAACCCGTTTTTGCGATAGAGCGCCAATGCAGAATTATCGTGGATGTCGATTTCTAGAATCCAGGTACGGGCTTGCCAAACTTTTTCTAAACAATAGCGCAGCAGCAGAGAACCAATGTCGCTAGAAGTCACCAACGAGGTGGTCGGCGTTTCTGATTCAGATTCTGCCTCATTTTGCAGAATAACGGGATCAACGGCAACGCGATCGACGCGCCAAGTCGTCCCCGTCCGGTTAAAGGGCGACACTTGAATCAGCCCCTGAATTTGCTGGTTAAGTTCTGCAACGTGGATGCAGAAAGAATCTTGAAAGGGATTGGGAAACAGACTGAGAACCTTGAGAATTCCATACCAGCGCCGAATCGCTAGTGGCTTTTCTCTCACCATTGAGCAATCGGGGCTTTCTGCTTCCGCTGCCTCTGCACAAAGCTGCTCGACCGATTCTAAATCGCGGTACTGGATCGGTCGAATCACGATATTATTTGTCTGAGGAAAGGCTCGAATCATGATGTTAAAGCGGCTATTCACCCTCAGGGTAGAAGTTTGGCAGAAAATCTGGGTCAACCTTAAGGGATATTCATTGCCAACTTTCAGACAAATCCCTAATGAGTGCCAGCAGATTCAGGCTTGACAGAGGAGCGATCGAGCAGCGACTCAGTGGGGCGGATCAGGACGACGGGGGTTTGCTCATCGGCATTCCCAGCGGGGTTTGTGATCAATGCCTGTCTGAGAAAGTTGATTGATAGATCAGAGGTCGCTGCCAATATCTTAACTGCTTTCAAGTCATTCACGTCTACGATCGCGGCAGATAGCCCAGTTTCGCGCTGAATTTGATCCACGATTCCCTGGGCGTTATCGGGCCCGAGTACGACAAATTTGTCGTAGGGCGGCAGCGTTCCGGTCACGTCATCAATCAGCCGAGCTTGATCGCCTGCCACTCGATAAAAGAAGCCGGGTTGACCAAAAAGTTTTCCGATCGCGCCAGCAACAAAGGCTACAAACACGCGCACGGGTCCGACGATGTTAATCAAAGTCTGTAAGCCGCAGGCAGTCGCCAAACTCGAAGTCGGCAAAAACAGATAGCACAAGCGAGTTGCCAGCCATCCAGGATGAATCTCGCTGGGGTGAATAAATCGCCCTTGCATAATGGCGAGGGGCGACTCTCCGATCGTCACCACGTCTCCCGGTTGAGCATGGGGCACGACATAGCGGCGCACGACTTCAACGGGGTCATCTAACTCTGTGAGCAGGTGAGTGCGAATCGGCAGAACGTCTGAGTTAGCCGCAGGTCGCCAGCGTTTAGAGTCATCGGTGCTGGGAAACTTGAGCGGTACCACAATATGACGAGTTTTAGGAATTCGCCCTTGAGGCCCGTAAGTGACGTAGTGAATCTGTACCCACGC
>JAYVFW010000121.1:0-5644 GCA_043772715.1 Phormidesmis sp.
CAGCTTCTGGTCATCTCAAAGCAGGAAAACTCCACCGGGATTTGATAGAACGGCATTTGCTGCATTTCCCAAAAGAAATTTAGCAGGAATGAGAATATGACAATATTCAACTCCGGTAAATTTAGACAACGAATCGGGCGAAGCACACTTTGATGATTTGTCATAAAACGATTAGCTCAACGTTGTCCAGGTTTTGCCGCCGTTTTGCGATTGAAACACGAGATTATTTTCGTTAATTGCGTAAATAATTTGGGAATCACTGGGCGAAATTGCTAACTGCAAAATTAGCCCCTGAGTTCCCGCTCCTAATTTCTCCCAGGTTTTACCATTGTCGTTACTTTGGTATAAGCCGGGATCAGATTGAAGCACGCGATACCCGATCATCACCGTGTTATTTCCTGAATTTAACAGCGCTAAACCTGCAACGGGTGCATTTTCAGTACTTGCGATTACTGTCCAAGACTCACCTCGATCGCGGCTCTCATACAAGCCTGCACGAGTGGTAGCAAACACACGGTCAGCATTGCGCGGATCAACGTTCAGACTAAAGGGAGCCGCTTCTAGCCCTTTCATCTGGGTCTGTGCCCAAGTTTTGCCACCGTCGATTGAGCGATGTATTCCTGCTGCTCCAGAGGCGGGGAAGCCATAAAAGACATTGGGGTACTGGGGGCGATCGCCAGAGCATGAAAATCCACTCCCGGCAATGAAATTTGGTTCCAATCTTCCCCTTGGTTGTCGCTGAGTTGAAATCCTAAATTGCCACCTGTGGGAGGGTGCCCACTAGAGTAGAAACGGTTTTCATTGATTGGGTCAGATGTAAAGCCCATGTAGTCAGCCCGTTGTTTGCCCATCCAGAACCATTGCCCCGCTTCGGAGCGCTGTAACAGCCCATTATGCGTGGCAACATAGAGAATTCTGGGATTTGTCGAATTAACCGCTAGACCATGAACGTGATTGTTCGCTTGCCAATTTTCTGCGGGTTGGAGGGAGACGGCTGATTTTGTCGCGGTCAGTTGGGGCTGAGGCGAATTCGACGATGGATTTGCGGAGGTTGGAGGAGTTGATTGCTGGGTAGAACGACTGAAGAGTGCGCCCAATCCTCCACCTAGAAACAGTGCAATCGCAATTGGAATCGCGCAACACGCAACCATTGCAATCATCATCCACTTCATCGATCGATCTGGGGATTTTGGCTGGCTCATTGTCTTAAGTTTTCCTCGATATTGCTTTCAACTAAAATCACTATTCCTGATGATTGATCCTTGCCTGCATCATGGAACCACAACTACCTTTCACCAAGGGTATGTAACCCGCCGACAGCGCCCCAAAGCCCAGTGCAATACTGAGACCAATCAACCCCACTTTCAGCCGTTGCTGCCACTGATGAGTTTGGGTCTGTTTAGCTTGAATCTGCTGTACCGCTTGGTGAATAAACTCTGGTTGAATGTTTGCTTCTGCTCCAATTTGGGTTAGCTCTGACAAAGAATAATGCTGTTGCTGTTGCGATTGTAACCGAGCCGCTAAAGCAAACACTTCTGGAAACTGTTCTGGAGAAATTTGGGGTTCTAAGTCATTCATCGTAGGATTCCGGTTGGGATTCGGTTCCCCTTCACGTTAGCGATTTCTCAGGATTTAATCCATGTTAAAGCCTCAAGCTAACTGTAGAGTCAAGGATTCCGTTGCACTTTGTAATATCCCATCGCATCAGTGGGGTTGACGACGTAGCGATCGCGTCTTCCAGAGTCGAGTTGTGAATTGCGTCATGTCATCGACGATCGAGTGCATCACAGGAATCACAATCAGCGTCAGCAGCGTCGAAATGCTTAATCCGCCTAGAATCACCGTTGCCATCGGAGAGTAGGCATCCATTCCCGTATCTGGAAAAAACGCCAGTCGGATAATTACTACTAAGGTGACGATTACGGTCATTAGAATCGGTTTGAGTCGAATCGATCCTGCTTCTCGAATCGCAGTATCTCTGGGAACCTGCTGTCTGCGCTTCGTCAGAATTAAGTCAATCAGCAGAATCGCTCCAGCTACATCAATCCCAGAAAGGATAATAATTCCCAGAATTGACACCGTAGAAAAGGTTTGTCCGGCAAGCAGCAGCGCCCCGAAGACACCTGCAAGTTCTAACGGGATCGATAACATCATATTCAATGGTTGAATGAATGAGCCGAATTGCACCGCTAGAATCAGATAAATTAACACGAGCGACAATGCTAACCCTCTCAGCAATCGACCAAACTCGATCATCATGTCAGTCATATCACCCATTGAATCAAGTCCGTAACCTGGCGGAAATTCTAGTTCCGTTCCGGCTCGCATTGCCACCGCCATTGATAAATCCATTGAAGCGGGACCGTGCTTGCGATAAAATCCGTTGACGTAGACGACGCGGCGACCGTTTACGTGTTCAATCAAATTGGGTCCGGCACGACGATCGAGCTTGACAACGGTATCGAGAGGAACTTGCTTCCCATCAGAAGTCGTGAGGTAGGTTGCGCCGAGATCTTGGGCATTGCCTCGATCTCGCTGATTGTAGCGGACTAAAATTGAGTTCAGGCGACGATTCGGGCGATTGTAATACTGTTGAGTGAAACCGCCTTGCAGAGCATATCGCGCCTGTTCGGTTACTTCGGCAACACTCAACCCCAGTTCCATTGCTCGACGACGATCGACGATCAGTTGATATTCCGGTTGAGTCAATGTTGAGCTAGTATGTGCCATTTTCAGTCCCGGCGTTGCTTCAGCAATTTTTAGTACCTGATCCGAGAGGCGATGCAAACGGTCTAAATCATCTCCATAAACCGCTAACTGCACCGGAGCCGCAGAAGTCGCCATCACATCAACCCCCATCGGCTGCATCGCGATACGACGAAGATTCGGAATGGTACGGTGGGCTTCAGCGTCTACTGCATCAATGACTTGCCAAATATCACGAGTTCTCTCGGCTCGATCTTTGAGGGTCACAATCAGGGAAGCACTATTCACACCGCCCATGCTATAGCCACTGAAATAGGTGCTATTGTTCGTCAGTTCAAATCCTACTTCCGACGAGATTTTTTCGACCTCTGATTGTTTCGCTAGAAGTTGCTCAAACTGCTGAGAGATTTGATCGGTTTTGGCAAACGAGGTTCCGGGCTGTGTCTCGATCGTTGCCATAAACTGTCCAGAATCCGCCAGTGGCATCATTTCTTGCCCCACAAAGGGATATAGACTGGCTCCTAGATAAATGAATGCGATTGCAACTCCCAGCACGATAAATCGATTTTTCAGCGCAAAATCTAGTAACTGTGCATACCATTGTTCTAACTGAAGAAAACCATGACGAGCGGGAGATAGAACCCGTTTTAGTAGCGTTTTGTGGTGATTGGGTTTTAAGAAATAAGCTGCCATTAAGGGTGTTAGCGTCAATGAAATAATCAACGAAGCTAACAACGCATAAATGATTGGATAAACAATCCCCACAAACATCAGTCCGGTGAGTCCTCCGGCAAAGGTCATTGGCGCTAGTGCAGCGATCATTACCAAAGTAGCGGCGGCGATCGCGAGAAAAACTTCTTGCGTTCCTTCGATCGCGGCTTGATGCGGCGGTTTGCCTTCGACGAGTTTTCGTTCCACGGATTCGATCACCACGATCGAATCATCGACCAATCGCCCGATCGCTAACAACACGCCAATCAGAGTCGAAGAATTTAATGACATCCCCATCGGCACAAACGGCACGATCGACATCGCTAACGCTGTGGGAATCGAAACAGGCACGATCATGGTTGCTCGAACATCTTCAAGAAAGATCAGAATCACTAGCCCTGCAGCAGATAGCCAATGATGAATATGCCTGAAAATGCCACAGCGATCGCAGAGTTTGTTTGCGATCGCACAAAGCGATGAAACTTCAAAATCCCAGGAGTTGCTAAAGGAACCATCATTGCGATCGTCATGAGAAACCACATGAACAAAAACGCAATTAAGGTGTCTGCACTGCGACCCATTGAATGAGATGATGCGTCCATATTCATTGGTGGCATGAGTTCAGGTAAACATCTACGATTTGAGCTTCTCTAGTTTACCCTTGCTCAATGATTGGACAAACCACTGCCGTAGAATTTTCAGGCAAGATATCACCTTTAGCGAGAAGTCTCTTTAACTCCTGCTTGAGCGTTTGGAGTTGCTGAATTTGTCGATCGATGTCCACCAGTTTGTCTCTCAGTTTTTCTTGAACCTGATCACACGGCAAATCACCTTGATCATGAACCTCTAAAAACTCTCGAATTTCTGCCAAACTCATGCCTAAGTTTTGGGTACACTTGATGAAATTTAAGCGAACAAATACATCAGCGCTGAATAATCGATAGCCGCCCTCGGTTCTGCCCGTCGTCTTTAGTAACCCTAGCTCCTCATAGTAGCGAATCGTTTTGATCGGGAACCCGCTTTCTTTGGCAACGGAACCGATCAACCTCGGTTGATCCTGAACTAGCATGATTAACTCCTTTGTGAAACAAGATCTTGAACTGTCGCTTCTGAACGTTCTGTTCCCTGTACTTCAATTACGCCGCGAAACATATTCATGCCACAGGTGAATAGATACTCTCCCGGTTGAGTGGGCGTGAACTCGATCGGCGTGACTTGATTCAGCGGCAAGTCTTTAGCAATGTGGAAGTCAGGAATTCGCACAGCTTCGAGACAGCTAGAGGGATCGCGGCGATCGAAGTTCAATCGCACAGGTTGTCCAATATTGACCACGACCCGACTCGGTTCGTAGCCGCCATCCACCGTAATCGTGGCTTCCTGAATGCCCTGATTGGTGTCCGCTTTGCGAGACTTGGATTTACTGAACAGAAACCACCAAAGTTCTACACCAATTAATCCGATTCCGCCTGCTGTCACCGCACTTTTAAGCCAAAGCGGTTGATCGATGCGGCGAAACTGAGTGGTTTGCTCGGTTCCAGAGGGTTGCATTTCGTTGTGCGGCATTTGGGCAACCGTTTTGCCTGAAATACCGAGCATCAACCCAAAACTCGCCATTCCGACCATCCAGTATTTCTGTGTCATCGTTGCTCCTTAAATGGCTTTGGGTTTAAAGTTTCGCAATCGCAGCGCATTTGTGAGAACAGACACGGAACTAAGCGCCATTGCGCCCCCTGCAATGATTGGGTTTAGTAACCAACCAAAGATCGGAAAGAGAATGCCTGCGGCGATCGGAATGCCTAACGTATTGTAGATAAACGCGAAGAAAAGATTTTGACGAATATTTCGCATGGTGGCGCGACTCAGTTCGATCGCTGTGACAATGCTTTGAAGATCGCCAGAGATTAATGTAATGTCACTAGCTGCGATCGCCACATCGGTTCCCGTTCCGAGTGCAATTCCCACATCTGCTTGAGCTAAGGCAGGTGCATCATTAATCCCGTCTCCGACCATCGCCACGATCTTTGATTGGGTGTGTTTGCGAGATTTTGTCCGAGTTGTTGACTGTTTGCCCAGCTTGCCGCTCTGAATTGATTCAATCACGGCGGCTTTTTGATCAGGTCGAACTTCGGCAATGACATTTTGAATGCCAACTTCACGGGCGATCGCGTCTGCTGTTTGCTGGTTATCTCCAGTTAACATCATCACTTCGAGTCCCAACCGTTGCAGG
>JAYVFW010000122.1:0-5614 GCA_043772715.1 Phormidesmis sp.
TAGATTCAGTGCCCCTAACTGACTCATTCCCTTACCTTGAAACGCCTCGGCAACAATGTCATCAGACGCAGCATACAACGACTCGACAATGCCACCGCGATAGCTGACAAACTCTCCTGCCGTCGCATCTACTGCTTGCTGAGTGCGATCGGCTTCCTTCGCAATGCCACTATAGACCTGATAATATTCATCGGCTCCCATTTGGTAGAGCGAGTTTACAGGCTTGAAATAATAGGTCAACGCATACGATCGAGCCGCTACTGACTGAGCCTTGAGCGCATTCATATGCCAACTTGGAGACACTTCACTCCCCACCACGCTAAAGAGATAGTGCCGCAAATTGACATAGTTCACCACCCAGACTCGCCCCTTTTGAGCAGCCAACAAAAACTTACCGCGATAAGGCTTGTTGCCCAAATACAGCACTCCTCCCTCGGTAGGTTCTACCCAAACCAGGGCTGGAAGTTGCCACGAACCTAAATCAAGTCCGTTGCCTCCCGCTTGTGCTGTGTAGGCTTTTCCGGCTGACAGTTGGTGCAAAGAACGCCCCTTCTCATCCATCAAATCTGCACCTGCCGAAGCGCCGATCGCGGCGCTGCTGACCCCGATCGCAATTCCCACCTGCATCTCAATAAATGAATCTACCGTCGATGTAGATGCCGCAAACGCTGCCTTCGCTCGTTGATTAATCGCCGCTTGCTCTTTAGTAAACGTCGCCGGGTTCACGGGTGTTAGACTCGCAGAGATCGGTTTAGGCGAGGTCGAAGCCTTCGGTTTGGGAGATTTAGCAACAGAAGGCAGTGGAACCGATGCTGTCGGTGAGGGCGCAACAGTTATTTGACTCGCTTGAGGTATGAGTTGTTCTGGGCGCTGATTTAATGCCAGTCCTGCAAGTGGAATCAGTCCCAGTAGGGGCAACAACAGCCATGGACGTTGTTGGAACCACTTGAGAATCTGTTGTTGTGCCATAAGTTTATGTTTAGTTTGATTGAAGAGAGAGGAATTTGTCCCAGGTTCTGTGAGCTAACTAGGAACGCCAAAACCTCGGAGGTTTAAGCCACTCTGTCGGTCACGATGCTTAATTCTTGGTAAAACCTCCCAGGTTTGCGTAAGTCCGAGTGTATATCAGTTCGTTGATGGCTCCGTTTGAGTCGGCTTCAGCTCCCCAAATCCCCCATTCTGGGAGACTTTGAGCCAAAATTCCCGGTTTCAAAGTCTCCCATTTTTGGAAAATCTAGGGGGCTGAAGTGCTGAATAACAAAGTGAGAGAACTCAGCGAACTGATGTCAAAATAAAAACTTAACGACTCATAGATTTGCGGTGATGGCATTCGCTTCAGAGACGACCGCCTCCAATGTGTGAGATTCGGCTAGCTTCAGGGCTGCGATCGTAGCCATCTCATCCTGATAAACGGGAAGATCGAGCCAGAAAGTCGTGCCGACTCCCACTTCACTGACTAGACAAACGCGGCTGTGGTGGCGCTGCACAATATTGCGGACGATCGACAGCCCCAAACCTGTTCCTTCTAACGTGTGAACCCGATTCTCAACTCTAAAAAACCGCTCAAAGATGGCGTTTTGATCTTCCTGGTCGATGCCAATTCCGGTATCTGCGATCTCAACTCGAACTGTTTCCGGCGCATGCAAAAAGGCGCGAATCATCACCTTGCCGCCCGCTTCCGTAAACTTAAGGGCATTGCCCACCAGATTTGCAAACACCTGCAAAAGCAAATCATAATGCCCCATCACCTCAGGCAAATCGACTTCAACTTCTTGCAGTAGCTCGATGCCTTTGTCTTTAGCGTTGAGTCGATAAGTGCGAAGAATCTGCTCGATCGGTTGCGCCAGATCGACGGCTTCTAAGTGATAAATCTTGCGCGACTCTAAGCGAGACAGATCCAACACGTCATTGACTAAGCGAGTCAGGCGATCGGTTTCTCGATTTGCCGTTTCTAAAAATTCTTGCCGTTCTGTCTCGGTCAGCTCGTCGCCATATTCGTGCAGCGTTTCGATAAAGGATTTGATGTTAAACAGGGGCGTTCTCAACTCGTGAGACACGTTGCTAATAAACTGACTTTTTGCTTCGTTTAGCTCCGCTTCACGGGTGACATCTTGCACCGTCATCGCCACCCCTTTGACGTTTTCTTTAGAAGAATCCAAAACGGTGTTTAACAAAATTCTCAGGGTGCGGTTGACTGGCTCAGTGAGCGTGATCCGAAACTCGGCTTCCTCGCGCAGCTCACCTCTAGCAACCTGATAGAGCGGGCGCGTCAATTCTACCTGCACGGGCACTGGGAAACAGTAAAGTGCGTTGGTGCCTTCGATCGGCTTGCCTTCCCAGCCAAAAATACGCCGAGCGGTCGGATTCACCAGCACCACTTGCAAATCAGTGTCGAGTAAAACGGCACCATCGGCGATCGTCGCCACCAAAGTCTCTAATTTTGCCTTTTCTGCCGTCAGTTCTTCAATGTTTTGTTCTTCATAGCGCTCTAGCTTTTCTGCCATCTCGTTAAAGCTAGCAATCAGTCCACTCAACTCAACGCCGCCCCCCACAGGCAGATTAACCCGCTGCTGAAAGTTGCCCTTGGCAATATTTTTAACGCCCACCACCAGTTCTTTAATCGGCTTGGTGATTTGCAGCGCATTAAACACCGCCCCTAAAATCACCATCACCCAAATTGAGACAAACACCGCCACTGTCACGTCTCGCGTCAGGTGCGACGACGCTGCGACGGTTGGGTTTGGATTGGTGCCGATCGCCAGCACACCCAAATATTTGCCCTCATAAACCAAGGGCACAAACACGTCGGTGACTTCACCATCGGGCGTTAAGTGCTGGCGCACCATCGGTAACTCTGAGGTTTCAGCAAAATTTTCGGGTAGCTGAATGCGACGGCGAATCGTCAGCGAATTTTGCACCTCAGAATCTGAGAAAGGAATCCCAAAATAGATCTCGCCATTCGTATCGGCATAAAGCATGTAGCGCACGCTGGAAGTGCTGCCATAAAATCGATGCGAAAAGCGAGCTAACTCAGTGCGATCGTCTTCTCCGACCAGAGGAGCCACGTTTGCCGCCAGCAGCAGCCCCAAATCGCTGCCAAACCGCGTGTCGTTAACGCGAGCATCTTGCTGAATCGTGTTGACTGCCCAAAATGTCAGACCACTCATAATCAGCGACACGACCAGGGTAGCCGCCGCCATCAGCTTGGTCTGAAGCGTAAACTCAGACCACCAGCGCACCAAAACTTCTCGAACGGGGTTGAAGAAGGAAAACAAGAGCAAGACCAGGGTGAGGGACTAGAGGCTAAAAAGCTTCCTTTTGACGGCTTCCTGATCTCAAATATAAATCAATTTTGAGAAGAGCTAACCGATCGAACTCGGTCGCCGATGTCTCGACGATAATACATTCCCTCAAATTGAATCTGCGCGATCGCAGCATAAGCTTGGGCGATCGCTTGCTCAAAGTCTTCACCCACGGCAGTCACCCCTAGCACTCGCCCGCCATCGCTGACTAAAACTTGCTGTTTGCGCTGAGTTCCGGCATGAAAAACGATCGCTCCCGTTGTCTCAGCTTGCTCAATGCCCGTGATCGGAAATCCTTTCTTAAAGCTGCCGGGATAGCCTTCTGAAGCCATCACGACACAGGCGGCAGCACCGGACTTCCATTCCAAGGGCGGAAACTGCTCTAGCTTTTGTTGAACACAAGCCGCTAACAGCTTTTCTAGCGGAGTGACCAGCAGGGGCAAAATTACCTGAGCTTCGGGATCGCCAAAGCGACAGTTAAACTCAATCACCTTGGGATCGCCCTCCGGGGTGATCATCAAACCTGCGTAGAGCACGCCGCGATAGTCAATATTGCGATCGCGCAGCGCCGCGATCATCGGTTCTAAGATTTCAGCCTGAATGCGATTCATCAACGCAGGAGTGACGATCGCTGCCGGAGCGTAAGCCCCCATGCCGCCTGTGTTTTCCCCCGTTTCGCCCTCGCCGATGCGCTTGTGGTCTTGGGCAGGCAGCAAAGGGCGAATCGTCAACCCGTCGGTGACTGCCAAAATCGAGACTTCTTGCCCGATCAGACATTCTTCGACCACGACCTGATATCCGGCAGCGCCAAACTGCCCGTCAAAACACAGGTCGATCGCCGCTTCTGCGGCTTCTATCGTCTGTGCCACAGTCACCCCTTTTCCGGCGGCAAGTCCATCAGCTTTGATGACGATCGGGGTTCCTTGCTGACGCACATAGGTCTTTGCAGCCGCCGCCGTCGTAAACACCGCTGCGTCTGCGGTCGGAACTCTGGCTTCTCGCATTAGCGCTTTTGCCCATGCCTTGCTCGACTCAATCTGAGCGCCCTCACGAGTGGGACCAAATACCGCCAAGTTTTGCTGAGTCAAAGCATCTGTAATTCCTTGAGATAGAGGAACTTCAGAACCCACGACGACCAAAGAAATATTTTGCACCAGCGCAAATCGCGCCATGCCCTCAAAATCGTCTGGAGACAGCGCCAAGTTGCTACAGCGCTCTAGCATGGCGGTTCCCCCATTGCCTGGAACACAGACTACCTGCTGAACTTGCGGCGACTGCAATAACGTCCAAGCCAGGGCATGTTCACGACCCCCATTGCCGACAATCAAAACCCTCACGTTGCCCTCGCTCAGAAATTATTAGTTAGCATTTGACAGTGCATCCACCGTTAATTGAAACCTCAATTGTTTTTCCTTAATCGGTGTTTCTTATTCGGTAGGCTTAACGTCTTACCGATAAAATCTTAATGACTGGCAAATGGCATCCCATTATGTCATGGCAGTGCGGAATTTTGGGGAAGCTCTCAGGGATTGAAGGTCAACTTGAAGCCTGAAACCTTCTAGCCTTGAGTCAGTCACCTAGATATTAGGGATCGCTAACATTTAATTATCATGACCGTCAATTTTCTTCGACAGCCCTGGGTAGGAACGATCGCGTTCATTTGCTTGATAGGCTCACCTCCTGGACAAGCCGCAACTTCACCCGTGCCCCAACCGATTCCTGTTGGGCAGTCTGCGCCTCAAAAGCCACCGTCTCAACCTGACAAGTTTCCGCCTAGCCCGTTAGAGTTGACGACACCCGATCCCCTATTGCCAGGAGGATTGCAGCGTCCTTTAAGTGAATCGGAGCGCCAGAAACTCGGCACGGCTTTGGATGATCTCAACGCTCAAGCGCTCGCGAAGTATCGATCGGGCGATATTCCCAATGCCTTTGAGATCTGGAATCGCGAATTGCGGTTGCGTCGAGCGTTGGGCTTGTTAAACGAAGTCGAAGCACTAGGTAGGGTTGGCGATAGTGCCTGGAAGCAAAATCAGCCCAATCAGGTGATCGCGATTACGAGACGGCTGCAAGCGATTCAAAAGCAGGTGCAAGCTCCAACCAGCGCTGATCTGGCACGTCCTCAAGTCTTGCAAGCACTGGGAACCGCTTATCAATTGGTGCGATCGCCCGGATTGGCAGTCAGCGTTTATGAGCAAATGCTAGCAGAAGCCCGTCAGCGCCAAGATGCCACTGAGGAAGTGAGCTTGCTCAACACGATCGGACAACTGCATCTGAGTTGGTTTGACTACCCCAAAGCGACGGCGACTTATCAA
>JAYVFW010000123.1:0-2036 GCA_043772715.1 Phormidesmis sp.
AGTTCTCGATAAACTCCTGCTTGCGGCGCAGCGGCACCACTGCTTGTCCACTGAGAAACAACCCACTGATAGCTTTACGAAAAGCTGGATCAGGGGACAGTGCTAGCAGCCGATCACGATCCTCTAAAGCGATGACCCCGTTCAAAACCAGGCGCTTTTGTTGAACATCATGCGCCAGTCTAGTTTTAAGGGCAGCGGGCAGCGCGTCGGGAAATTGCACTCCAGCGGGCAGTGCATCAAGTTTAGCGATCGCAGCCGCAAACCCAACAAACACCGGAATCCCTGTTGGCAGCGCTACCTCCGGTTGCAGGAACACTTCCTCGCGATAGACTCCAGGACTTCGATAAGCCACAGACATACTCACCTCATGCCATTTTGAACTGTGGATTTGCGAGGTTGAATGGTATCAACACTCTTCTACTTCGCCTGCGCCATCTGACTAATGCGGAAAATCACAAACTCAGCCGGACGAACGATCGCCACGCCAATTTCTGTAATCACCCGCCCCTGCTCCCGCTCTTCTGGCGGATTCGTGCCTTCGTCACATTTGACGTAAAACGCCTCCTGCGCCGTATTGCCAAACAAAGCACCCGATCGCCAAACGCTGGTCAGAAATGCCGAAACGTTGCGGTTGATGGTTTGCCATAAGGCGGGCGTATTGGGTTCAAATACAATCCACTGGGTGCCTTCGTCGATCGATTCACGCAAATACAGCAGCGTCCGCCGCACGTTGATGTACTTCAAATCCGCGTTGGCGTTGCCGCCTACCGTTCGCGCTCCCCAGACTAAAATGTTGCTGTTGAGGACACGAATTGCGTTAACCCCTTTGTCGTTCAGGTCTTCCTGGTCGATGCTGCTGACTGGCTGCGTCACATTCAGCGCACCCAGAATCGCTTCATTTGCCGGGGCTTTGTGAACACCACGATCGTTATCTACTCGTGCATAAACCCCGGCAATATGACCACTGGGTGGAACCGCGATCGAGCCATCACCGCTAGGATTCTGCAATTTGGTAGCAGGATCAAAGACGCGAATCCATGGGAAATAGAACGCGGCTAAATCTGTTCGTTTGGGCATCACACCCCCATCAGCCGTAATCCGCGTTAGCGTGGTTAGACCCGTTACGGTGTTGGGTCCATCCAGAATTGCAAAGCGGTCTTTGACCCTAGCACAGTGGGCAACTAGCTTATCTCGCAGCGCATCATCCAGATTTCCTGGCATTAGCACTAAGGCAATTTCGTCGATCGCCTCGAACGCCTTGAGCGCGTCGTCAAGCGCGGCAGTATTTTTGACTCGCACCACATAACAGCGACTACCGCCATTGTTAAAAAACCCGTAAACAGCGTGTGCCAACTGCCGATGCCCTTCATCAATGCTGGACGTTGGTGTGGGCGTTGGAGTCGGTGTTGGCGTTGGAGTCGGGGTCGGTGTTGGCGTTGGCGTTGTCTCTGGAGCCTGTCCAACCAAGTCACCAAACGTCCGTGTGAATTGCGTCCAGCTTGTGATCAGCAGCGCAATTTTTTCGGGGGTTGGCAGCGTAAACTCTACAAACGTTGTTTGGCTAGGATCATCTTTGCGTTGAGCAACCAAATTAATTTTGTCTGGCACAACTCCAATAAATCCGGGAGTGCTGGTGCTGACCCCAGCGATCGCTTTTACCGACGATGGAACTTCTTCAACATAAACACCGGGGGATCGATAATTAGGCATGGCGCTCTCCTTTTCAAATCAGCGTGGGCTGCGGGGCTGAATGGGTGGGATCGGAACAGTTGAAAGCTTAAGGATTAACGTGAATGCGACGGCTTCGTTACGAGTCCATCGCGCCCCCTAAATCCCCCAAGGTTGGGAGACTTTAAACTCCGGCTCCCCCAGAATTGGGGGTTGGGGGGCGGTTCGCTAGGGCGCATCGAACTGACGTGGGATTAAGGGGCGACACTCAGGCTGAAGTTGGCAGTGGTTTCTGCCCCAGCCGTCAAAACAACTTTTTGAATCGACGTAGAAAACCCTTTTATAGAGGCTTGAGCGGTTGGCGCACC
>JAYVFW010000124.1:0-2032 GCA_043772715.1 Phormidesmis sp.
CGCCAAATGGTTGAGGCGCTGATCACAAATTCAGAATTGTCGATCGCTTGCAGCAAATACTCCAGCGTCCAATTTTTTTGATGATTGAGCGGAGGCTGAAGTCGCAGACATGTCCGAAATTGAGCGGTCTGATAATTTCGCAGCGGCGCTTTCCAAGTAGTTAACGCTGCCTCTAATCGCTCGATTCCATCCGCACTGATCTGAGGTGATTGCCCTAATGCTTGCAGCCATTCTCGTAGCGGAGACTCGATCGCGACTCCTCCCCGCGCCACCGCTTCACGAGACAGCTTTGTGGGAACGGGATGATTGCCCACCGTAATTCTGATTTGAGCATCGACGACTTGATTGAGAAAGCTAGACAGCAGGGCTTGCGGTTCGGGTGGCAGCTCGATCGCCCAACAATTCTCCAGATTTTCTTGCTGATAAGTGCGACACACAGACGGCATCAGTCGTGCAAAATTGCCCAAACGCTCCTGATCGGTCGAGCTATCGAGTAGCGCCTCCCAATAAGCAATGGGGATTTCTTGAGTTTCTAAGCTAGGTAGGAACTTCGATCGGGCTAACAGATCCAAACTCCAGCGAGCGGTGTGTGACCAAAAGCGCAAGTCTCCGCCTAAAAAGGCATCTTCGTCATTCAGTGACCCTAACGGCAGCGCATTCAGAAACTGCAAGGCTTCGAGCGGTTTGAGGCAAAGTCCGTCTACTCGCCACAGATGCAGGGGAATCGGGTCATTGGACGGAGCGATCGCAGACAGTTGCGGCACTAAAATCTCTTCTGGCTCAAGGGCAACGGACGGCAAGGCGAGAATTTGCGATCGCCAATGTGCTGTTTCTTCGGCAATCGTCTTCTCTTTGCCGCGCTTCCCTTTTGGTTTGGTGATCGCGGCAGTGCTTTCTAAGATCGGTAGATTGATGCGTTTAGACTGCTGTAGTCCAGTCAAAAACTCCACCAGTTCAGCCCGATTCATGCTGTAGGGATGGGCGGGAATCAAAGCGGCGGAAGTTTCTTCGCTAGACGGCTCTAATCGTCGCCAAGCTTCGCCCCAAATCAGCAAACATCCTGTCTGCAACTCAGAGGGTAGAGCGTCGATCGATTGAGTGTGAAATAACCAGCTACCGTGTAAAACTGCCATTGAGCTTTAAAATCCCTAAGTTTTCTCAAAATCAGGGCATCTGCTGAAATTTAGAACAACGAAACCTAATGCGGCGGTTAGCACTGCGATCGCTTTTAGAACGATTCTGCCATCATAAAGCGAAACCCTGACTTGACTGAGCAAGAATCCGTCAGAATCGGCGATCGATTGATTTTAGAAGTCGCTGTCGCTCGGTTTGTGCGCGTAATTTTCAGTATCAATAAGATTAAAAAAGTCAGCAAAAGGGTATCAGTGTTACGATCCCAAAAGAACCAAATAAAGAAAAAGAAGGACAGGATATTTCATGCAAGAGTTTGAGAAGTCAATATCCTTTGATGGTAGGGATATTCGACTCAAAGTCGGTATGCTTGCCCCACAAGCGGGAGGCGCAGTTTTAATTGAGTCAGGCGATACGGCAGTGTTAGTGGCGGCGACTCGTGCCAAAGGCAGAGAAGGCATCGACTTTTTGCCATTGCTTGTTGACTATGAAGAGCGGATGTATGCAGCAGGGCGCATTCCCGGTGGCTTTTTAAGACGAGAAGGGCGACCCCCTGAGAGAGCAACCCTCACGAGTCGTTTGATCGATCGTCCCCTGCGTCCCCTATTTCCCTCATGGCTGCGAGATGACATTCAGGTGGTTGCGACCACAATGTCGATGGATGAAAGCGTTCCCCCCGATGTGTTGGCAGTGACCGGAGCCTCGATCGCTGTCATGCTAGCAAAGATTCCGTTTAACGGGCCGATGGCAGCCGTGCGGGTCGGCTTAGTGGGCGACGATTTTGTGATCAACCCGACTTATAAAGAGATTGAATCGGGCGATCTAGATTTAGTCGTTGCCGGAACGCCTGACGGGGTGATCATGGTCGAAGCAGGAGCCAATCAGCTTCCTGAGCAAGACA